>JAOZUP010000016.1 GCA_029938595.1 Thermoanaerobaculales bacterium
AAATGGCGGTATCTCACCCGCCCCTCTCCCCCCATTTCAGCTTCCGATGGAGGATCTGGAAGTAGGAGAGGCTCGGATGGGTGATGAGGGTGACCGGGTCCGGGCAGCGCTCGATTTGGATCACGTCGCTTGTGCTGATCGGGTAGCCTTGCTGTCCGTCAAGGGTCAGGTAAACCTCCTCGGAGAGGCTCTCGAGACGGACCTCGATCGTCGAGTCGAGGGACAGGACGATCGGTCGGTTGGTGAGCGCGTGCGGACAGATCGGCGTGACCACGATGGTTTCAAGGGTGGGGAAGAGGATCGGCCCGCCCGCCGACAGATTGTAGGCTGTGGATCCGGTCGGTGTGGCCACGATCAGACCGTCCGCCCTGAAACGGCTGACGAACTCCCCGTTGACCTTCACCGACAGCGCCACGATGCGTGCCAGGGCTGACTTGTTGACTACAGCATCGTTGAGCACGCAGCGGGTGATGGGTTCTCTTCCGGGCGTCTCGATGGTGACCAGAAGCCGTTCCCGCTGAGCGGTCTTGGCGCGACCATCGAGAACCTCATGCAAAATCGGCAACAGCTGCTCCGCCGGGTGTTCGGTGAGAAAGCCGAGCGTGCCCATGTTGATGCCGAGGATTGGGGTCCCTCCAAGGGCGCCTCGGGTGACTGAAAGGAGGGTGCCGTCGCCTCCCAGGACGACGACCAGATCGACGAGCCCGGGCAAATCTTCGCGTTCGATTTCGTCGTCGCTGTCGAGGACCTGTGCCGACTCGCGATCGATCACCGCCTCCAGGCCCAGTCGATCGAGCTCGAGAAGCAGCTGCCTGCCGAGATTGGCGGCCTCAGGGCTGGTCGTCTTGAGGACCACCCCGACGCGACGAATGGTCGATTTTGCCATCGCCGCCTATTCTACCCGGTTGCGTGGCCAGTTCCTTGAAAGGCGGAAGACAAATTTGTGCCTGGTACCTGGGCGCTGCAAGTAACCAGTGGTCAGTAATCAGTAACCAGTGGCCAAGAACCTCGCCAGAAAACTGATTACTGGTTACTGGTCACTGATTACTTGTTCCAAGAGTGGTCTCCGCCTTCGATACTACATCTAGTGGTCATGAGTCTCAGAACCACAACATCTTGTAGTAGGCGACCGCTATTCGGAGCGGACGAAAAACAACCCCCTTGGTGAACGTATCTATTTGACGCTTAATCCCTTGACATGTTGTGCGGGGAAGATCATCATGGTGTGGTCAGAAGTGGTCCAATTAGGTCTGAAGTGGCAAAAGCTGAGCGGAAAGGACCCATTTGGATTGTTCAAGGGGGCAAAGTGGAGCGATTCCGAGGAGGGTTCCCGGCGACCATCGATGCCAAGGGGCGCGTCAAGCTCCCGGCCCGCCTGCGCGAGCAGCTCGATTCGAGCTTTGGTCGCGAGGTCTACGTATGCTCCTTCTTTCCCCATGAGCTGAGAGTCTACCCGTTGCCCGTGTGGCAGGGTGTCGAAGAGCAACTTTTAAAGAAACCGGCCATGAAACCGGCGGTGTTGAAGCTGATCGAACGGGTGAATTACGGGCAGTTGTTGGAGGTGGACGACCAGGGGCGAATCCTGGTGCCTGCCTTGCTGCGGGAAATGGTGGATGTGGAAGGTGAGGTCGTAGTCTCCGGCCGCATCAATCATCTCGCCATTACCAACCGCACCCGGGCCGCCTCCTTCATCAAAGATGCGTCGCTGAGTAATGAGGAGTTAGAAGAGCTCGCGCAGCTGGAGCTGTGATGGAGGACGGAAGTGGCCTCCGAACACCTGCCTGTTCTTACCGACCGCGTGGTGGAATTTCTTTCTCCGGCCGCCCCGGGACTTATTGTCGACGCCACGATCGGCCTGGGAGGGCATGCAGGGGCACTGCTCTGGGAAAACCCCGACACCCGGCTTGTCGGGCTCGACCGTGACCCCCGTGCGCTGGCCCGTGCCGGTGAGCGACTGCGGGTTTTCGGTGATCGGGTGCGATTGGTCGAGGAGGCTTTCGACCAGCTGCCGGAGGTCATCGAACGTCTCGACCTGGAACCGCCGGCGGCGATACTCGCCGACCTCGGGTGCTCGTCGCTCCAACTTGATGACCCAGAGCGAGGCTTCTCGTTCCAATCCGATGGTCCCCTCGACATGCGAATGGGCGTGCAAGGCCCGACCGCTGCGGATCTTCTTGAGAGCCTGGAATGGAATGAGCTGGTGAAGATCCTGCGCGACTTTGGGGAGGAGCGGCGGGCGGGGGCGATCGCCCGCGCCATCATTAAACGACGCGAGGACGCGCCCTTGCGTACGACCGCTGAGTTGAGTCGTCTGGTCCAGGGTGTGCTTGGGGATCACCGCGGTCGCATTCACCCGGCGACACGCACCTTCCAAGCCCTCCGGATCGCGGTCAACGATGAGCTCGGCCAGATCGAACGGTTTCTCGAACCGGCGGTGCGGGCTCTTCGTCCTGGCGGCCGAATTGGTATCATCGCGTTCCATTCACTCGAAGACCGAATCGTCAAGCACACCTTTCGCCGGCTGGCCGGCCGTTGTACGTGTCCGCCGGGATTACCGGTGTGTGGGTGCAACCCGCGGCGGGTGATCACGGTGCTCACCTCGTCCCCCCTACGTCCTGCTGACGACGAGGTCGCGCGGAACCCCCGATCCCGCTCCGCGCGTCTGCGAGTGGCTGAGCGCCGCGAGGAGTCGTGAGCATGGATCTTCACGGCTTCGGCCCATCGAACCGCTTCCTGATCCCGCAGCGGGATCGCCGCTGGCCGCACGTGCTGAGCCTGCTCCTGATGGTGTCGGCGCTGGTGGTTCTGGCGCTGGGGTTGGTGGGCTGGCCGCGGCTCAGAAGTACGTCGATCCACTACGAGCTCATACGCCTCAGGGCTCAGGTCGCCGACCTCGAGCTGCGCCAACGCAGCCTCATGCTCGAGCTCGAGCTCGAGCGTAGTCCGGAAAATCTCGCGGCCCGAGCGCGAGCTCTCGGAATGGTTCCTGCCGCTCCAGCGGGTCTTCCCGCACTGGCGGACTCCGAGGTGTCACGTTGAATCGACGGCGCTTCTTCGCGTTGGTCGTGATGCTGGGGCTCGGCGCGCTGGTGGTGGTAGGCCGCAGTGTGCAGGTCGCCGTTCTCGAGCACGACGAGTGGAAGCGGCTCGCTCTTCGCCAGCAGGAGCAGGTGATCGAGGTTCCCGGTCCGCGGGGGACCATCCGCAGCGCCGACGGTTACGTGCTCGCGACCTCGGTGTCGCGGGTCGCCATCCAGATCGATACCAAGCTGCTCAACTACCCGGAAATATTCATACACGCGGCGGCGCCGTTGCTGGGTGTTTCGCAAGAGGAGCTCGATCGGCGGCTCGATCACGGCCCACGAAACGTGTGGTTGGCGAAGCGGGTGCAGCGGGAGCGCGCGGAGCAGGTGCGGGTACTGGCGCCGCAGGCGATCGTGCTGGTGCCCGATTTTGCCCGCATCTATCCGCAGGGTTCACTGGCGGCTCCGGTGATTGGTTTTGTCGGCCGCGAGGAGCTCCATACGGTCGGCAGGGCCGGTTTCGAGCACGATTTCGACGCCTACCTCGCGGGAGAACCGGAGCAGTACCTCACGGTCAAAGACGCTATCCAGCGAAAGGTGCGATTGGAGCGGCTGCACCGCGGCCGGGCTGGATACGACCTCGAGCTGACTCTCGAGGCGAGGCTTCAGGCTCGGTGCGAATCGGTCCTCTCGGAGGCGATAGCTCGACACGGCGCCCGCGCGGCATCGGCGGTAGTTGCTGATGCGCAAACCGGGCGCATCCTCGCCCTCGCATCTCTGCCCTCATTCGACCCGGCCAACCCGGGCGCCGTGCGACCCGAGAATTGGCGTCTACGGCCGGTCCAGGATGCGTTCGAGCCGGGTTCCACCGTCAAGCCCATTGTGGCAGCGGCGGCGCTGTCATGCGACGTTGTTCGGCGCGGAGAGCGATTCGACTGTCGTCACCGCGGTACCCGCGTAGCGGGTCACTGGATCCGCGACCACGTGGATCCAGGGCTCTACACCCTCGATGAGATCATTGTCCAGTCCGCCAACGTGGGCATCATCCAGGTTGCGGAGCGGGTGCCGGAGGAGATTCTGTGGCGGGCCTTCGACGCCTTTGGTTTCGGGCGCCGCACGGGGGTCGGTTTCCCGGCCGAGGCCCGTGGTCTGCTGCCGGAGCCCCGTACCTGGTCAAAGTTGAGCCGGGCCGGTTTCGCCCTTGGTCAGGAGCTCACCGTCAGTCCGCTGCAGCTGGCAATGGCCTATGCTGCGATCGCCAACGGCGGTTGGTTGTTGCAGCCGCAGCTTGTCATCTCCGAAAGCGGCGCCGACCATCGGGCAGCCGATCCACAGCGGACCCGAGTGCTGGACGAGGACCTCGCGCGGCGGCTGCGCGACATGCTCGAGGGAGTGGTTCGCGAGGGGACCGGCAAGCTCGCAGGAGTGTCCGGCTACCGGACGGCGGGCAAGACAGGTACCGCCCAGCGTGCGGTCGCGGGGACGTTCGACGATGAGCACCATGTGGCGTGGTTCGCCGGCTTCCTGCCGATGCCCGATCCACGGTTGGTCGTGGTGGTGGCGATCGAGGATCCCTCCGTGAACGACTTCTGGGCATCGACGGTCGCGGCGCCGGCCTTCGCCGATATTGCCGAGGCTTCGGTCTGCCTCCTTGACCTCTCCCCGACCGAGCCCGTGTCGATTCCTGCATCTCAGGTCGCCCGGCGTGAGGAAGCGTCGGCGGAGGATGGCGCGTGAAATATGCAGGTTAGGACCCTTCTCCACCGCATCGGCGAAGGCGTGCTGACCGGCGACGGCGGCGTCACGGTCAACAGCATCACCCATGACTCGCGCAAGGTCTCTCCGGGATTCGTGTTTGCCGCCCTTCGTGGAGAGCACGCACACGGTCTCGATTATCTGAAGGAGGCGGTGGCCGCAGGCGCGGCGGCGATTTTGACGGATCGTCCGGCCCGAAAGACTGTCGACCTCCCGTGGATCACGGTCAAGAACCCGCGCTCGTCGATGGCGCGTGCGGCCTGGGTGTTGGCCGGGAATCCACAGCGAAAGCTCCAACTCTTCGCGGTTACCGGAACCAACGGCAAGAGCACGACCGCACACCTGATCAGCGGTCTCATGCAATCGGCTCGCAAACCGGCGGCTTTCATCGGTACCCTCGGCGCCCGCCTTCCCGGCAACATTGAGATCGCTGGCGAGCACACGACGCCCGAGGCAACGGATATGGCGCCGATGCTCAAGGGCGCCGTACGTGCGGGAGCGGTGGTTGCGGCCCTGGAGGTTTCCTCCCACGCCCTCAGCCAGGACCGGGTGGCGGGTCTCGAGTTCGATGTGGCGGTGTGGACGAACCTTTCCCGCGATCATCTCGACTATCACCACGACATGGAGGCCTATTTCGAGAGCAAGCGTCGCCTCTTCACCGACCACTTGGCGCCCGACGGCCGACGGGTGCTTCCGGTGGACGATCCATGGGGAGCGCGGCTCCTCGACGAGCCCCGCGCGGGCGACGTCTCGTGGGGTCTCGACCGTGGAGCGGTGTGTGCCAAAAACATTGTCAGTGATCTCGATGGCAGCCGTTTCGATCTCAACCTCCCCGACCAGGAGATTTCGGTCTACCTGCCGCTGGTGGGGGTCCACAACCTGCGCAACGCTCTCGCGGCGGCCGCCGCGGCCCACGCGGCCGGGCTCAGTGCATCCGCCATCAGACGGGGCCTCGAGCGGGCGCGCCCGCTGGCGGGCCGGATGGAGCGAATCGAGACCCAACACCCGTTTCCGGTGTTCGTCGACTATGCGCACACCCCGGATGGCCTGCGCGCGGTTTTGCAGGCTCTCAGAAAAATCACCGACCGACGGTTGATCGTCGTCTTCGGTGCCGGAGGTGATCGTGACAGCGGCAAGCGCGGGCCGATGGGGTTTGCCGTGGGAGAGTCGGCCGACATTTCCATTGTGACTTCGGACAACCCTCGTACCGAGGATCCGGAGTCGATCGCTGCCGCAGTCGCCGAGGGCGTTCGAGCCGCCGGCGCCGAGCCGCTGGTGGTGCTCGACCGCTGCGAGGCCATCGCCCGTGCGGTCGAAATTGCCGACAGCCGGTCGCTCATCCTGGTGGCGGGCAAGGGTCACGAGGCCTTCCAGACAATCGGCGAAGTGAGGATTCCGTTCTCCGACCAGGAGGTTCTACGCTCCGAGGCGGGGAGGGAACAGTGCGCATGACGGCGGGCGGGATTGCCCGGGTGGTTGGCGGCGAACTCCAGGGGAACGCAGCAGTGCGCATTCTCGGCGCTGAGGTCGATTCGCGACGGCTCGAGGGCGGTGACCTCTTTGTGGCCCTGCCGGGCGCCCGGCGCGACGGTCACGAGTTTGTCAGCGCCGCTCTCGAGACTGCAGCTGCCGCACTGGTGTGCCGTGATGCCGATGTGGCGTTGCCGCCCACCGACCGCGCCCTCGTGCGGGTTGATGATCCACTTGCCGCCTACCACGAGCTTGCCCGCCGCGAGCGACGCGAACGCGGCTGGCAGGTCGCGACGGTGACCGGGTCGGTCGGCAAGACCACCACCAAGGACTTCCTTGCCGCGCTGCTTGCGTCCGATCACCGTATCGGCGCCTCGGGAGGAAACCGCAACAACACCCTCGGCCTGCCGGCAGAGATCCTCTCGCAGGACCCGGATGTCGATGTTTTTGTTGCTGAGGCCGGCATGAGTACCCCGGGCGAGCTTTCGATCCTGGGTGAGATTCTGCGCCCTCAGATGCTGCTCTACACGCGAATCGCGCCGGTCCATACCGAGTTCTTCCCCGATCTCGCGGGGGTCGTCCGCGCCAAGGCGGAGCTCCTGCCGTGGCTCGACAGCGGCGGGACCCTGGTCGTCAATGCCGATGATCCGAACCAGGACGGCTACCCGGACCAAACCGGGGCGCGGGTTCTGCGCTACGGCACCGACGCCAGCGAGGCCCGAATCGAGGACCTGCAGGATCGCGGTCTCCTCGGGACCCGCTTTCGGCTCGTGCTTCCAGACGGTGAGGCGGCGGTGGAGCTGGCCATGCCGGGGCGGCACCAGGCGGAGAATTTGCTCGCCGCGGCTGCCGCTGCCTCGGCCTTTGGTGTGCGGGCCGAGCAAGTGGCGGAGATCGCGCCCGGGCTCCAGGCGCCCGAGCACCGCGGACGCGTGTTCTTTCTGGCCGACGAGATCTCACTGGTGGATGACAGCTATAACGCGTCGCCGGTGGCGATGCGCCGGCTGCTCGAGCTCCTGGCCCGCGCCTCCGGCCGGCGGGTTGCGGTGCTCGGCGAGATGTACGAGCTCGGTGAGCTCTCCCTTCAAGCCCATCGAGATGTGGGAGAGGAAGCCGCCGGGTCGTGCGATGTTCTGGTGGCGGTGGGCGGCGGCGATGCTGCGATTATGGCCACGGCTGCGCTTGAGGCCGGTCTCTCAGAAGAAGTGGTCCATATCGTTGAGTGCGCGGACGAAGCGACCGAGCTCCTGCGCCGAGAGCTGCGCCCGAGGGATGTCGTACTGGTGAAAGGCTCGCGCGGCGTCGGTCTCGACCGAACGGTGGCGGCGCTGACGGGGAAGGAGGCAGCCTGATGTTGTACTGGCTGATCCAACCCCTTGGCGATGTGTTCATTGGCTTCAATGTCTTCCGCTACCTGACCTTCCGGGCCGGGCTGGCGATCGCGACCGCCTTTTTCCTCAGCCTCGTGGTCGGTCCCAGACTGATCTCCGGTCTGCGTGCCCTGCAGATCCGGCAGGCGATTCGCAAGGAGGGGCCGGAGCGCCACCAGATCAAGGCGGGAACACCAACGATGGGCGGGCTCCTCATCATCGGCAGCTTCGTCACAGCGACGTTGCTGTGGGCGGATCTGGAGAACCCATACATCTGGACCGTGCTGCTGGTGACTCTCGGCTTTGCCGCGATCGGGCTTGCCGACGACTGGCTCAAGGTGCGACGGCAACAGAACCTCGGTCTGACGACGCGGCAGAAGCTTCTCCTGCAGGTTTTAGTGGGTCTCGCGGCGGGCTTTCTTGCGCGCGCCGCGGCGCATCCGGCGCCGCACGCCGGCGCCCTCGCCTTGCCATTTTTCAAGGATGTCCTGGTGCCGCTCGGGGTGCTCTACGTGCCGTTCGTGATGGTGGTGCTTCTGGGTTCTTCGAACGCCGTCAATCTCACGGACGGTCTCGACGGCCTCGCGGTGGGAGCGATCGCAATTGCTGCCGCCACCTACACCGTGTTCGTGTATGTGGCGGGCCACGTACGCATTGCGGAGTACCTGCGCATTGTCCCGGTCTCGGACGCGGGCGAGGTGGTGATCTTCACCGGCGCCATCGCCGGCGCAGCGATCGGTTTTCTGTGGTTCAACTGCCACCCGGCAGAGGTATTTATGGGCGATGTCGGATCGCTGGCGCTCGGCGCCGGCATCGGCATCGTCGCCGTGGTCGCCAAGCAGGAGCTCCTCCTCGTGCTGGTCGGTGGTCTTTTCGTGATCGAGGCGCTGTCGGTGCTGATCCAGGTCATTTCGTTCAAAACGAGGGGGACCCGGGTGTTCCGGATGGCGCCGCTTCACCACCACTTCGAGCTCCTGGGCTGGACCGAGACCCAGGTTGTCGTGCGTTTCTGGATTATCGCGGTGGTCTTCGCTCTTGCCGGGCTGTCGACCCTGAAGTTGAGGTGACGGTGGGATTCGAAATCTCTTCCCGCGTGCTGGTTGTCGGGCTTGGTCGATCCGGGCTCGCCGCGGCCCGTCTTGCTGCCGCCGACGGCGCCGAGGTGTGGGTCACCGACCTCCGCCCCGAGGCGGAGCTGTCGGACGTGGTGGCGGGGCTTCCGGGAGGGGTGCGCACGTTTTTCGGGAGCCACCCGGATGCCTGTATCGACGGTGTAGAGCTGCTGGTGGTTTCACCGGGCGTTCCGGCAGACGCGCCTCTTCTCGAGGGTGCGCGGAATCGCGGGCTTTCGGTGTTGACCGAGGTTGAGTTCGCGTGGCTCCACCGGCCGGTCGCCCCGCTGGTTGCGGTCACCGGGTCGAACGGCAAGAGCACGGTGACCGAGCTCGTTGCGTGCATGCTGCGCGAGTCGGGGCAGGAGGCAGCGGCCGGAGGGAACATCGGCACCGCGGCCTCAGAGCTCGTGATCGAGGACGGTTGGGAAAGCTGGGTGCTCGAGATATCGAGCTTCCAGGCCGAGCTCCTGACGACCATGAAACCGAAGACGGCGGTCTTTCTCAATTTGAGCCAGGACCACCTCGAACGACACTCCGATCTTGACGGTTATCTGCGAGCGAAGCGCCGGCTCTTCGCCTTTCAAAGTGCGGACGATGTGGCGATTCTCAACGCCGACGATGCGGCTGTGGCGTCTACCTCGACGGTCGCGCGCCGGCGGAGCTTCTCGATTTTGGGGCCGGCCGATGCTTACCTCGACGGCGATCGGCTGCTGCTCGACGGAGAGGTGTTGCTGACCGCAAATGAGATGCGACTGACTGGGGTTCACAACGTGGCCAACGCGCTGGCCGCGGCGCTCGCGGCGGCATCGCTCGGCGCGAGTCCGGAGGCGATGGCTTCTGCACTCATGCTTTTCGACGGTCTCGACCACCGTCATCGTACCGTCCACATCGCGGATGGGGTTCGTTGGGTGGATGACTCCAAGGCCACCAACGTGGGTGCCACGTTGGCCGCTTTGCGAGGTTATCCGGACAGGTCGGTGCATCTCATCCTCGGCGGCCAGGCCAAAGCTCAAGATTTCTCGGTCTTGCAGGCCGAGGTGGGGCGGGCGGTGAACAGGCTCTACCTGATCGGCGAGGACGGGCCGGCCATCGGTGAGACCCTCGAGGGAACGGCGCCGTCGGAAAACTGCAGCACCCTGGGCGAGGCGGTGGATCGAGCTCGCAGATCCGCGGCGCCGGGACAAATGGTGCTGCTCGCTCCGGCGTGTGCCTCCTTCGACCAGTTCTCCGACTATGGCGAACGCGGCGACCACTTTGCAGACCTCGCTCGCGAGGAGGTGGCGCCGTGCCTATAAGGCAACGATTCGACCGTCTCCTACTCGGGGCAACGGTCCTTCAGACCGCCATCGGGCTCGCCATCCTCGCTTCGGCCTCGTGGTTGATCGCCACCGAGCGTTACGGGCGTCCGGGCTCCTATTTCGTTACCTGGCAGGCCGCCACGGCGATGATAGGCCTCGGAGTGCTGGTGGTGTGCATGCATCTGCGCAGCTCGCTGCTCACCGATCGTCGCTTGGTCGCCGGTGCACTTGCGGCCAGCTGGGTGCTGCTGCTGGCGACGTTCGCCCAGGCGCCGGTGGCTGCCACACATCGCTGGATCAATATCGGAGGCGTCTCGCTGCAGCCCTCAGTCCTTGCGCGATTGGCGCTGATCATGCTCCTAGCCATCCTCCTCGACGAGGCTCGGAGGGAGGGTTGGCCCTGGCAACGGCTGGCGGTTGTTGCCGGGATCTGTGTCGCAACCACCGCGATCGTCATCTTCGAACCGGATCTCGGCTCAGCCGCTCTCATGCTCGTTGTGGTCGGCGCGATGGCCTTCGTTTCGGGCATGCCGCTCAAGCTTCTCGCTGCGCCCGCGGTTTTCAGCGCGATAGCTCTGGTGGCGGCGATTCTCGGATCGCCCTACCGGTTGGCGAGGGTGCGTGCTTTCTTTGACTCAGGGGCGGACTCGGCTGCCAGTTGGCAGAGCCATCAGAGCCTGGTCGCCATCGGCAGCGGCGGCCTGCTCGGCCGCGGCTACGGTTCCGGCATGCAAAAGCTCTTCTTCCTGCCAGAGCCGCACACCGACTTCATCTTCGCCATCACCGGCGAGGAGCTCGGTCTGATGGGGCTGCTCACCCTCCTCGCTCTGTCCTCGATCATCGCCTGGCGTGGCTTCGTGATCGCCGGCCGTCTCGAGGACTCACGGCGGGCCCTGCTCGCGTTTGGTATCACCATTGCCTTTGCGATCCAGACCCTGATCCACATGATCGTCTGTCTGGACCTTCTACCACCGAAAGGAATCCCGCTGCCGCTTGTGAGCTATGGCAAGACTGAAATGGTGGTCACCCTGGTTTCGGTAGGCATCCTTCTCAACCTGTCACGCGAGGCCAAGGCATGAGTGGGCGGGTGGTGATCGCGGGTGGCGGGACCGGAGGCCACATTTTTCCGGGGCTGGCAGTGGCGCGCGAGCTGCGTGCGCGGGAGATCGACGTTCACTGGTTGGGGGGCCGCCGCGGGCTAGAGGCCGAGCTTGTCCCCGAACGCGGACTGCCCATCACCCTGGTCGATATTGAGGGCATCCACGCCCGCGGCCCGGCTGCTGCGGCCCGCGCCCTCGCCCTTTTGCCGCGCGCGGTCGCGACTGCCGTGCGTACGCTGCTGCGTGTCAGACCGCTAGCGGTCGTCGGGGTCGGGGGCTACGCTTCGACCGCTGGACTGGCGGCGTCCGGCCTGTTGGGGATACCGGTCGTGCTCCAGGAGCAGAACTCGATACCAGGGTGGACCAACCGGTTTCTGGCGCCGTTCGCCGACCTCATCTGCTGTGGATTCGAAGATGCGGTTAGTGCCTTTCCCTCGTTGCCGGCGGAGTGGACCGGCAATCCGGTGCGCGGGGATTTTTTTGATGTTCCAGATGTCATGCCCCACGAATTGCCGAGACTGTTGATCCTGGGTGGAAGTCAGGGGTCCCTGTTTATCAATCGCACGCTTCCGAGGGCCCTGTCGATCTTGCTCGAACACGGGTTTCGACTCGAGATTACGCACCAGGCGGGCGTGCGGTGGGCGGAGGTCGTACGGACGGCGTACCAAGATCTCAAGCTCGAGGCAAAGGTGACCGCCTTCCTCGCCGAGCCGTGGCAGTCTCTGGCCGAAGCGGACCTGGTGGTCGCCCGCTCCGGTGCGCTCACTATCTCAGAGCTCGCGGCTGCTGGACGGGGCGCCCTGCTGGTGCCCTTTGCCGCGGCTGCGGGCAATCATCAGGAGTTCAACGCCCGCACGCTCGAGCGTGCCGGCGGCGCTGTTGTTCTGACCGAGAACGAGGCGTCGCCGCAACGGGTGGCTTCGGTTCTCGGCGATCTGCTCAGCGATCACGAGGCGCTGCGCGCTATGGGGGCTCGAGCGCGCGAAGTAGCCCTACCGGGGGCCGCAGCGCGAATTGCCGAACGAGTATGGGCGGTGGGAAATGCGGGCTAAGCACCTCCACCTGATGGGGATCGGCGGCGTAGGCATGTGCGGTATTGCCGAGGTCCTGCTCGGCGAAGGGGTGGTGGTGAGCGGTTGTGATCTTGCCGACAACGAGCGCACTCAGCGACTCGCGGAGCTCGGGGCAGATGTTCACCGTGGGCACGACCCGGCTCACCTCGAAGGGGTTGACGCATTGGTGGTCACGGCCGCGGTGTCGTCGGACGATCAAGAGCTCGCAGCGGCCCGCGCGCTCGGCATGCCGGTCGTCCGGCGGGCAGAGATGCTGGCCGAGCTCATGCGGCAGCGGCGCGGAGTGGCGGTTGCCGGTACCCACGGAAAAACCACAACCACGGCTCTGATCGGCCACATCCTGACCTCGGTCGGGGCCGATCCGACGGTGATCGTCGGCGGCCGCGCTCAGGATTTCGGTGCGCACGCAAGGATTGGTGAGGCCTCGATCCTGGTCTGTGAGGCCGACGAGTTCGATCGCTCATTCCTCGAGTTGGCGCCCCACCTGGCTGTGGTCACCAACATCGAGGCCGAGCACCTTGACTGTTATGACGGCGAGGATGATCTGGTAGCGGCCTTCTCCTCCTTCGCCAATCGCGCCTCGGTGTTCGGATCGGTCATCCTCTGCGCAGATGATCCCGGCGCATGGGGCCTTCGAGACCGTGTGAGGCGACGGGTCGTGGGGTACGGGGCTTCGCCCGAGGCCCAGATACGACTCGAGATCACGGCCGCCGATGCCGACGGCACCCGTTTCACCGTGTTTCGGGGCGGCCACCCCCTCGGCGAGGTACATCTCCCCCTTCCAGGAGCTTTCAACGCCCTCAACGCCCTGGCCGCGATCACGGTCGGCCTCGAAATGGACGTCGCCTTCGAGGACCTTGCCCAGGGCTGCGCGAGTTTCGCGGGCGTTGCACGCCGGTTCGAGGTCCTTGGCAAACGGGATGGGGTTACGGTGGTCGATGATTACGCGCACCACCCGACTGAACTCAGGGCGGTCCTCGAGGCGGCTCGCCAGGCGATGCCGGGGCGTCGATTGGTGGTGGTCTTCCAGCCCCATCTCTTCAGTCGTACCCGAGATTTCGCCGGTCGTTTTGCGGCCGCCCTGATGGGAGCGGAGATTGCTGTTGTGCTCCCCATTTATCCTGCTCGGGAGCAACCTGTCGCCGGAGTCAGCTCACAGCTCGTGGTTGATGAAGCGAAGCGCCTCGGGCATCCGCGAGTGATCGTGGGCGCGCCGCTCGATCGGGCGCAGGCACAAGTCGACGAGATCGTGCGGCCGGGCGACGTCCTGCTTACGGTCGGCGCCGGCGACGTGGATCGGCTCGCAGTTGCGTGGCTTGGGGGCGCGGCATGAGGCCTGACGCCCCCCGCTTCCTCCCCGAACGCTTGCGGCCTCCCGTTGCCGGACACCGATCCCGACGTGGATTCGTCCTCCTTTCGATGGTGCCTGTGATGCTGCTGGCTCTGCCCCACTGGAGGGTGGAGGAGGTGAGGGTGGACGACTCTCCGCGTTTGCCGGCCGCTGCGGTCCACTCGTTGAGCGAGCTCGTCGGCCAGTCGGCGTTCGGACTCGATCTCGAGGCGGTCCGCGATCGAGTCGACGTGTGGCCGGGCGTCGGCGAGGTTCAGGTCGAGCTCGAGCTGCCCGCCACGATCGTCGTCAGGGTCGGGGCTGTGCAGCCACGAGGTTGTGTGCGGATCGGCCGCAACTGGCATGCCCTCGACGCTGACGGTAGATTTGCCGGTGTGGTAGAGGCGGCCGTTCCGCCTCTCCTGGAGGGTTTCGTGGGCGAAGGGGACCGGAGTCGCGGACTGGCGGCGGCGGACCGTATCGAGAAGGCCGCAGGCGGACAGGTGACCGGGATCCGGAGGATCACACCGGCCGACTATCGGGTTGTACTCGTCCCAGCTGGTGGTTATGAAGACATCGTTATTCACGTGCGTCCGCAAGGAACGGCATCCGAAACGGCCTGGTGCGCGGCACTCTCTGCAGGATCAGTCTCGCAGACCTGGGCGGATCTTCGGCGGCCGGATCGCATGGTGCTAGCCCGCATTTCTCTCCGGCCGCAACAGGAACCCAGTGAGATACGCGGGCCAGGGGGTGGGCCATGAATGAGGCCCGCCCGCTGGTCGGGATCGATCTCGGCTCCTCCTCGGTGTCGGTGGTGGTTGGTGAGATGGAGGAAGAGCGACTGGTCGTGCGCGGTTGCGGCGTCGCTCGCCACGATGGCGCCCGCAAGGGGGTCATCGCCAATCTCGAGGAGGTCGCGGAGGCGGTACACGTGGCGGCCGAGGAAGCCGAAGCGATGGCGTCGGTACCGGTCGAGGTTGCCCACGTCGGAATCGGAGGCACTCCGATCCAGGGCGTTCCCTCGACCGCTTCGGTGCCGGTCACGGGTCGCGATCACACGGTGACCGAGGATGATCTGCAGCGGGCGCTGGCCGCCTGCGCACAGGTCTCCATTCCAAACGATTTTCGAGTCCTCGATATCATTCCCTGCGGCTTCGCCCTCGATGGCCAGCCCGGAATGGATCACCCGGTGGGGATGCCTGGAACGCGTCTCGATGCCACCGCCTACGTGCTGTATGCCAACCGGACTCACGCCGAAACGGTGGCGCAATCGATTAACCACGCCGCGGTGGCTGTGAAACAGCTCGTCTTCGAACCGCTTGCGGCAGCGGAGGCGGTGCTGACGAACGATGAGAAGGAGCTCGGCTGTCTGCTCCTCGACATCGGTTATGCAACCACCGAATGGGTGCTCTTTACCGAGGGATCGGTGGCCTCGAGCGGCGCGGTTCCGATCGGAGGACGGCATTTCACCGCGGATTTGGCGGCGATGCTCAAGACGACGACCGCCGCTGCGGAGCGAACCAAACGGCGCGTCGGCGCCGCCCTCGATCGGGAGGGTCTCGACAGCGCGGCGGTTGAGGTGCCGGCCCTCGGTGGCGACGGCAATCAAGTTCACGCTGCAGTCTTTGCAGCCGAGATCCTGCACGAACGTGCGCGTGATCTGTTCATCGGTGTGCACAAGGTGCTGGTAGGTCAGGGGTTGGATCGGGTGCCGCGCGCCGGTGTGGTGCTCACCGGCGGTGCGTCGCGGCTCGAAGGCCTCGAGGATGTGGCGGAGACAATCTTCGGCCACCGGGTGCGGCCGGGGTGCCCGCGTGCCCTTGCCGGTCTCGTAGAACCAGTGTCCGGACCCGAGTGGGCGGTGGCATGCGGACTGATCCGGCTGCAGCACAGCCGTCGAAATCAGGTCTTGACGTCGAGCGGAAACCGGGGCAGCATCTTGGGATGGCTCCGTAACGCCCTCGGAGATTTTTTTGAAATGGGAGGTGGCTATGATCGAGTTTGACGATGGAGGGGTGGGCGAGCGGACCACGGATGACACCGAGGAACAGGAGAATCGAAGCCTCCACCTGGTGGGGCCGGAGCCGACGATTCTCCTTGACGAAGCGCCGGCACCGGCGAGGATCAAGGTCATCGGGGTCGGCGGCGGCGGCAGCAACTCGATCAACCGTATGATCGACGCCGGGCTGGGTGGAGTCGAGTTCATCGCAAGCAATACCGACGCCCAGGCGCTCGCCAATTGCCGAGCGCCGGTAAAGCTCCAGCTCGGAACGGAGCTCACGCGGGGCCTCGGCGCCGGTGCCAACCCGGAGGTCGGGCGCAACGCTGCTCTCGAGGCGGACAAGAAGATCTTCGATCTCCTCGATGGGGCTGACATGGTCTTCATTACCTGTGGGATGGGAGGCGGCACCGGGACCGGCGCGACGCCTATCATCGCTCAGATGGCACAGGATGTGGGTGCGCTGACAGTAGCGGTTGTCACCAAGCCTTTCTCGTTCGAGGGCTCGCGACGCCGCAATGTGGCCGAAGAGGGAATCGCCCAACTGGGCGAGCACGTGGACACCCTGATCACGATTCCCAACGACCGGTTGCTCAAGTTCGTCGAGCGCAACACGAACTTCACCGAAGCCATGAGTATCGCTGACGATGTTCTGCGTCAGGCAGTGCAGGGCATCGCGGACATCATCACCGTGCCGGGGCTCATCAACCGGGATTTCGCGGACGTCCGCACGGTGATGAAGGGCATGGGACACGCCATCATGGGTGTCGGTACCGCTTCCGGCGAGCACCGGGCGGTCGAAGCTGCGCAGCAGGCAATCGCCTCGCCGCTGCTCGAGGAAACCTCGATCGAGGGCGCCCGTGGTCTGCTGATCAACATCACCGGCAGTGCGGATGTGACCCTCAACGAGATCAACGAGGCCGCCGAGATCATTACCGAGGGCTCCGATTCCGAGGCGCAGATCCTCTTCGGTGCGGTGGTCGATCCGGAGCTTGGAGACGAGATCAGCGTGACGGTGATAGCGACCGGTTTCAATCGCGTCCCGGACGGCGCTCAGCTGCCGGCGACTCAGGCCAGATCAATGGCAGACAGCCAACTCGAGGAGAGCACGCCGACACGCACCAGTCGATTCCTGGTTCCCGGAGGCCCGAACTCGGAGTACGGCATCAACCAGACCGACGATTACGAGATTCCGGCAATACTGCGCAAGCAAATGGATTAACCGCGAAACCACATTCGGGAACGCCGGGCAGGCGCCCGGTTGATCCCTCGACCCCTTCCGCCACCCACCTCCCGGCGGAAGGGGAATTTTTCGCCCAGATGCCAGATGCCAGATGCCGGATGCCGGATGCCGGATGCCGGATGCGACGAAATCGTAAACTCACCCAGTTCAATGTCAAGCTGTGAGTGGGTCGATCTGGAATCCGGCATCTGGCATCTGGCATCTGGCATCCGGCATTGAGCCCCCGACGCGGCAGGAGTATCCTGCAGCCATGAACCCCCCGCACCGCCTCATCACCATCCCCCCCAGCCACTACTGTGAGAAGGCGCGGTGGGCGCTTAATTATCTGGGGGTGCCGTATCGGGAAGAGGGCCACCCTCCTCTTCTTCACCGGTGGGCGGTCAAGATGGCCAGCGGTGGCTACACGACGCCGGTCCTGGTGACCGCCGACATGGTGCTTGCGGACTCCACCGACATCCTCCAGTACCTCGATACGACCTACGTCGAGGGCTGGCGGCCCTACCCTCAGGACTCGCAGCAAAGGGTCGAGGCTGAAGAGATGGAAGAGCTCTTCGACACGCGCCTCGGACCTCATACCAGGCGCATTGCGTACTACCACCTTCTCCAGCACAAAGACCTCTTCCTGGAATCGGTGCTGCCGGGGGTCGGTGGTGGTGAGAAGCTCGTATTCCGCGCCCTGATGCCCGCGATCCGTAGTCTCATGCGCCGCGCGATGCGGATCAACCCGGAATCCACCGATCGCTCGCTCGAGCGCGTGCGGACGATCTTCGCCACCGTGGACGAGCTGCTCGGCGGAGGTCGCACTTTCCTTGTCGGCGATAACTTTTCGGCCGCCGACCTGACCTTTGCCGCCCTCGCCGCGCCGGTGCTGCTGCCGAGGCAGTACGGCTCACCGCTGCCCTCGTTGGAACGGGTTCCGGCGGAGATGTTGGCCCAGATCGAAGAGTTTCGGACCACGCCGGCCGGCATGTTTGCGCTGCGCATCTTCAGGGACCATCGGTGAACTGTCGCGAGATTGACCTCGCACTGCCACATCTCCGCCTCGCCGCCCGTGAATGGGGTCGTGAGGACGGCGCGCGCGTGATCGCTCTCCACGGCTGGCTCGACAACGCGGCCAGCTTCGACCGCCTGGCTCCGCTGCTGCCCGAGCTCCGCGTGGTGGCCCTCGATCTGACGGGTCATGGCCGGTCGCAGCACCGGCCTCCAGGTGTTAACCACCACTTCATCGATTGGGTGCCGGAGGTCGCCGCAGCCGCCGATGCGCTCGGATGGGATCGGTTCTCTCTTTTGGGTCACTCCATGGGTGCCGGCATCTCGTCGTTGGTGCCGGCGATCTTCCCCGAACGCGTGCAACGGATGGTGCTGCTCGAGGGAGCGGGCCCCCTGGCAGCGGCGGCCGCCATGGCCCCCGAGCAACTCTCGTCGGCGCTCGCGGATGAAAAAAAGCTCGAAGACCCGCCTGCTCGTGTGTTCCCCAATCTGGAGGCCGCCGTCGCGGCCCGGGCCCGCGATACCGAGCTTGACCTCGAGTCGAGCCGGCTGCTGGTGGAGCGCGGCACGGAGCGTGTCGAAGGCGGTATCCGTTTTACCCATGACCCGAGGCTCAAGACCCGCTCTCGGACCCGCTTGACTGAAAATCAGGTGGGGGCATTCCTGTCCGCCATCTCGTGTCCGGTCCTGGCCGTGCGCGCGCTGGAGGGCTGGCCGTTTCCCAAGGACATCGTGATGGCGCGAATGGCCAAGATCCCGGACCTCGAACGGGTAGAGGTCGAGGGCGGCCACCACGTCCACTTAACCCACCCCGAGCGCGTAGCGCCGGTGATCAATCGTTTTTTTGGGATTGATGAGTGTTAAGCGGCCTGCAAAAACCAGATCGCGACCAGATTCGCGTGGTAGCTGCACCAGAAGGGAGGGGATAAACCCCTCCCCTACAAAGAGAACCGTAGGGGCGGGGTTTATCCCCGCCCGCATGTCGTCGATTTTTGATTGAGACTCTGTTGAACGCAGTCATCTCGCCGCGCCGAGCTTCAGCCGCAGCTTCTTCTCGTGGCCCTCGCGATCGACGGTGACGGTGACCGTGTCGCCCTCCTGGTAGCCTTCGAGAATCAGCCCGAGCTCACCGCTCGTGCGAACCGGTTTGCCGTCGATTTCGATGATCACATCGCCAACCGTCGCTCGTCCGAGGCGGTCGCGATATGCCGGACGGATACCGGCCTTGTCGGCCCCGCTGCCATCGACCACGCCAATCACCACCGCGCCCTCGATCCCCGATCGGCGGACGATGTGGTCCGACGCGAGCTCGATGCCCAGGGTCGGCCGCAGAACCTTGCCGTGAGCGATGAGCTGCGGCACCACCCAATTGACCGTGTCCACCGGTATTGCGAAGCCGACCCCCGCGTAGCCTCCGGAGGGGCTGACGATGGCGGTGTTGACCCCGATCAGGCGGCCGTCGCTGTCGAGCAGCGGGCCGCCCGAGTTGCCGGGGTTGATCGCGGCATCCGTCTGGATGACGTTGCGGATAGGCACGCCGTCTGGCGATTCGATCTCGCGCCCGAGCGCGGACACGATGCCGGTGGTCAAGGTCTGGTCGTAGCCGAAAGGGTTGCCGATCGCGAGCACTGTCTGGCCGACCTTGAGGTCAGAGGAGACGCCGAGCCTGACCGGATGGAGCTGACTCCGCGGTACCTCGATGTGCAGCACGGCGAGGTCCTTCTCTTCGGCATAGCCGACGAGGCTCGCCGGCCAGGTACTGCCGTCGGCAAGGGTCACCGCGGCGCGGTCGGCGCCGCGGATGACGTGAAAGTTGGTGACAATGTTGCCGCGGTCGTCCCACACGAAGCCGGAGCCGGTGCCGCGGGGGATCTCCATCACGTTGAGACGGAAGAAATCTCGGCGCAGGGCCAACGAGGTGATGTAGGCGACGGATGGCGAGGCCTCCTCGAAGAGCTCGGTGACGCTCTGCTCTGCGGCGGTGAGATCGGGCCGCGGCGCCACCGGCCGCGCGGCCGGCTCGGTGCGCCGCGCGGTCTGGGCGTTAAGATCAGAGCCGACCATGAGTCCGGCCGCGATTCCAACCAGGAGCAGCACACCGCGAACTGAGATCATCAGGACATCCTCCGTGTCGACTGAGCCGGCGTTCAGGCCTCCGTCAGCCAAAGATATCTCCAACAGGCACCATACCCGAAAAACCCCGTCATTGTGGGACAATGGAAAAGGAGGGGACATGAGAAATCTCATCACCATCGCCGTCGTCGTGGTCATCGGGCTTGTGGCGTTCAACTACTTCACTACCGGCGAGTTCAAGGTCCTGCCGGGCAGCTCGATGAGCCCGGAAGAGCGCGATGTCAACCGTCTCAAGGGAGACTTTCGCCGCGCGGCGCAGGAATACCGTCAGGCGGGCCGCCAGGCCGGCATCAGCGGCATGGACACCACCGCCGCGGCTGAGATCGCGCTGACGACTGTGGCAGGCGTTGAGCGCGATCTTAAGTTCCTGCGGAAAGATACCTCGGACCCCAAGGTGCTCGAATCGATCGACGAGCTCCTCGAAGACGTCAAAAAGTTCAAACACGATATTAGTTAAGAGCCGAAGGTGGATCCACCTCGGAGCGCCCGTTCGACCATGAAGGCGATGGGATCGCTCATCTCCGACCCCACGAGGTCTTCCTCGAGCCTGGCCGTCGGATATCTGCGTTGATCTACAGCCGAAGACCGTCGATATCGCGAGCCCCGACCCGCACCCTCCGCGATCAACTGTCCCTCGGCGACCAGCTGCCGAAGATGTCTGTGGGCGGTCTGGCGCGTGACACCCAAGACCCGGGCGATTTCTCCAGCAATCCTCTGCGATTTCACTGAGGAACAGGACGTAAAAGTCTTCGGCCTCTATATCGGCGCGGGGCTTTGAGAGAGCCAAACCGATGAGTCGGCTGAAATTGAAATAGTTGCTCGAAGGTGCTAGGGCCGCCAGGCAAGTAACAGTGGTGACAGAGAAACTCATTAGTGGTGTGGGGCAGAGCTTTCTAGGCCCCCAAACACGAAGGAGGAGATCCATGAATCTGAGTAGAGTCGTGCACAGGATGTCCACAATTGCGGTATCAGCTGGGCTTGCTACCGCACTTATGATGTCGGTCGTTTTTGCTGAAGAACCGACACCTGGCTACAACAACAAGATCCCGGAGTCGATCATGACCCCGGACAAGGTGGAGACGAGGATCGGCACCCTCGAGTTCTTCGACGGGATCCCCACCAAG
>JAOZUP010000257.1:0-1860 GCA_029938595.1 Thermoanaerobaculales bacterium
CGACAAGCACGGCGGGACGCCGCGATTCGCCGTCCGCAGTAGACACCCGGTGAGAAGTGCGGGTTAGTGCTTGCCGGGCGCCAACTGCACTCCCCTCCGCTCGTAGGTAGCGTACGTCTCGAGGGCGATCATCTGCTTGTCATCGAGCGCCAGTTTCTCCCCCTCGAGAGGGTTCATGAGGCACCAGTTGATCATGTCGCGAAAGGCGACCACGCCCCCCAGCTGCTGCTGGAACTTGGGATAGGTCTCGGGATGGGTGTTGGCGGCGTTCGGGTGGCACTGACCGCAGGCGACACCATTGGTGCCGAGGTCGGGGCTGCCCCACAGGGCTTGACCGTCAGCGACGACACTCATGAACTCACCCTGCCAGCGCTCCACGTCTTTGTCGGTGAACTCGTCGGCCTGCAGACCGAAGCCGACCAGGAGCAGGGCGGCTCCGACCACGGCGCATGCGGCCCAAATGTGTTTGTTGGCCATGTCTCTCCTCCTAGTAATGGGTCTGCGGCGTGACGCGATCATCCGGCGCCTGGTACTGGGTATCTTCGGGTTGGCCGGTCTTCGGATTGTACGCCACCGTCCGGTTGGTGTTGTTGTAGAGGTTGTACTCCATGGCGATCCGTCCGGTCTTCATGTCGATGAGCTGCCAGCCGGTGGCGTCGCGCTCGAAGAACGGGTCGGCGCGGTTCATGGGCACCGTGATCTTCGGCATGAAGCTTTCGACCTGAGCGTAGCTCTTCGGGTAGGGCCACGGCCAGGCGGTGGCCATCACCGCCTGGAAGCTGATGTTGCCGATCTGGTTGTACTGGATCTGGTGGACGTGGCCGTAGACGACGGTGACGTTGTCGAATGGTTGCAGGAGCGCCTGCACCTCTTCCGCGTCGTCGGTCCAGAAGTTCCAGCCTTTGTAGATCTTCTGGACGGGAGAATGGGAGAAGACCACGACCGGGGTGTCCTTGGCGATGGCCGCGAGGTCCTTGGCCAGCCACGCCCGCTGCTTGGCGCCGACCATGAAGGGTGAGCCGTTGGGGTTGTCGAGAGCGGCCATTTCGAGCATCCGCTGCTCCGCGGTCGGCCACCGGTCGAAGGTCCACTCGTCGAAGGTGAGAATACTGTTGAGGACGACGAAGTGGACGCCCTTGTGGTCAAAGCTGTACCAGTGGGGGCCGAAGAGCTCCGACCAGTACTCGCCGAGATCGAGGTAGTAATCGTGCTCGCCCATCACCATGCGGGTCGTGTAATTGAGCTTTGCGAGCATCTCCGCGCCGTGGTCGATCTCCGGCTTGCTGCCGAGCTGGGCGAGGTCGCCGCCGAACATCACGAAGTCGGGCTTGGGCTGCAGCAGGTTGGTCTCGGCTACGGCGCGGATCAGACCGCGGTCCCAATTGTTGACGAATCGGCTTCCCTTGATGTGCTGGATATGAGAGTCCGAGATGTAGGCGAACGTGAAGTTCTTTGCGGGATCGGCAAAGGCGAGCTCGACGATGCTCAGGGGAAGGGTGCTGACTGCAGCTACCGTGGCTGCACCCTTGAGAAAGTCACGACGATTCGGGTTGGTATTAGTCACGGCTGCCTCCTTTCTGACCGCCGGCCTCTTCGGCCGGCTGCTCGAACTCGGGGCTGGTCAAGGCCTCCATGAATGCGACCACGTCATCGATCTGATCCTCGTCGAGGTCGAGGGCTCGAATACCCCCGGACAGGAAGTCGTTGACGGGATCACCGACGTCGGTCACGCCTCCGTTGTTGTAATGGATCATAACGTCCTTGAGGGTCTCGATGCTGCCGTCGTGCATATAGGGAGCGGTAACGGCGATGTTGCGCAAGGTCGGGGTCTTGAACGACCCGAGGTCATCGAAATCGTGA
>JAOZUP010000257.1:1870-6176 GCA_029938595.1 Thermoanaerobaculales bacterium
TGATGGCGAAACGGCCGAGCTCCGACGTCCTGGGGTCGGTCAGCACCTCGACATCCACCTCGGACAGGGTCATGTCCGCTTTGAGAAACCTGGATGCCAACTCCGGTACATCATCCTGGATGTTGCTGATGCCGACGCCGATGTTGTGGAATCGGTTGTCGGTGAAAATCGCCTGGGTCTGTTCGATGACATGGCAGGAGACGCAGCGGCCCTCGTTCAGGAATAGGTCGAAACCGCGCTTCTGCTGCTCGGTCAGAGCATCCTCTTTGCGGCCGTAGTAAAAGCGGTCGAAGGGAGAGTCACCAGAGATGATGGTTCGCTCAAAGGAGGCGATGGCCAGGGTGACCTCCCTCATGGTGATCTCTTTGCCCGATTTCCCGAACACATCTTTGAATGCCTTGGCATATTCGGGATCTTTGCGCACGATCTTGAGGATCGGTTGGTGATCCACGAGGCCGTGCTCCACCGGGTTGATGAACGGATGCAGCGCCTGATCCTCGAGATCCGGCGAGCGGCCATCCCAGAACTGTGTCGTGAAGTAGGCGGAGTTGATCACGGTGGGTGAGTTGCGCGTGCCGGTCTTCTTGTCGATCCCCTCAGAGACCTTCAGCGGCGAATCGGTGAAGGCCTTCTCGGGTTCGTGGCAGGTGAAGCAGCCGACCTCGCCCGTGGTGCTGAATCGTGTCTCGTTGTAGAGCTTATCCCCGAGAGCGATCTTCTCCGGTGTCTGCGGATTATTCTCCGGGATCGGCACCGGTGGCAGACCGAGCGGTGCCATGTCTTCCTGACCGGCGTCGCTGAGGACTCCTGCCACGACCAGGAGACCTGCGCCGAGAAATACAGCGAATAGATTTTTCCTCATTTCGATTCCTCCTTGCTCGTCTTTTCCAGACAGTTGCGGCACATGCCACGCACGTGCACTCGATAGTCGGACACCTCGAATCCGTACGCCGAGGTGTCGGGAATCGTCAACCCGTCGAACGCGTCATGATCGAGGTCGACGAACTCGTTGCAGTGGAGGCACACCAGGTGGTGGTGGGGTCCGGTGCGAGGATCGAACCGGACAGCGCTGCCGGGGTGGCACGCCTTGGTGATGACTTCGAGGCGGGCCAGATGATCGAGGGCGCGGTAAACCGTTGTGCGGGCGATTCCGGGCTCGCGATCTGCAACCGCGTCGAACACCTGATCGGCCGAGGGGTGGTTGTCGAGGTCGAGGACCGTCTCGAGAATGATCCTCCGCTGCACCGTACACCGTTCGCCCCGCTCACGGCACAGGCGTCTGAACTCCCGTATTCGGGCTTCTTTTTCCGAAGTGTCCAAATCTCCGCCCCCGAGTTCCGATGACGTCGCCACCAGCTTAAATGCAAATATGTAGCTTTAAAGATATTTTGTCAATAAATTTGAAAACGGTCTCAATTTCATCAAAAGATGGGATGCTGAATTGGCCACAACCGTATCATCCCGGCTCGGGCGAGGCGCTCGTCCCCATGAATTGAGAAGGCCCTGCTATTCTCTCTTTCGTTCGCGGGGAATCATTTTTTCTTGGGGGGTTCATGACAGCTGCTTCCACGGGCGCCGTCGCCTTCGACAACGAGCGCTATCTGGCCGAACAGAGCGAGGCCATCAGTGAACGAATGCGCGAGGTGGGCGGGAAGTTGCACCTGGAGTTCGGCGGCAAGCTGCTGTACGACTACCACGCCGCGCGGGTTCTGCCCGGGTTCGACCCCAATGTGAAAATGCGTCTCCTGCAGCGGTTCGCCGACCAGACCGAGATCATTCTCTGCGTCTACGCCGGCGATATCGACCGCCGCAAGGTACGGGCGGACTTCGGGATCACCTACGACGCCGACACCTTCAAGCTGATCGATGACCTGCGCGAGCACGGTCTCGACGTGCGGGCCGTTGTGATCACCCGCTTCGAAGGGCAGCCCGCCGCCGAGACCTTTGGCAACAAGCTGAAACGACGAGGGATCACGGTTCACACTCACCGTCCCATCCCGGGCTATCCGGCCGACGTTTCCCGGGTGGTGAGCGACGAAGGCTACGGCGCCAATTCCTACATCGAGACCGACGCGCAGCTGGTTGTGGTGAACGCCCCGGGACCCAACAGCGGCAAGATGGGCACCTGCCTGTCGCAGGTCTACCACGAGCACCACCGGGGCGTGCGGACCGGTTACGCCAAGTTCGAGACCTTTCCAATCTGGAACCTGCCGCTTCGCCATCCGGTCAACGCCGCTTACGAGGCCGCCACCGCCGAGCTCCGGGACGTCAACATGATCGACCCCTTCCACCTCGAGGCCCATAATGAGGTGGCAGTCAATTACAACCGCGACATCGAGGCTTTCCCGCTGCTCAAGCGCATCCTCGAGAAAATCACCGGCGAGTCCATGTACCAGTCACCCACCGACATGGGGGTCAACCGTGCCGGCTTTGCGATCATCGACGACGACGCCGCCCAGGAAGCCGGCAAGCGCGAGATCGTTCGCCGCTACTTCCGCTACGCGTGCGACGAGGTTCTCGGGCTCGAGGACGGTGACGCGGTACGCCGCATCGAGACCCTGATGGAGGAGTTCGACCTCAAGCCCGAGGACCGGTCGGTGGTGCTTCCGTCCCGTAGCGCGGCGGAAATCGCGGAAAAAAAGGCCGACAAGGGCCACCGCGGCGTGTTCAGCGGCGCGGCGGTCGAGCTTCCAACCGGAGACATCGTAACCGGCCGCAACAGTCCATTGATGCACGCGTCGTCGGCCCTGGTACTCAACGCCGTCAAAGTCTTGGCAGGGATCCCGGATCACCTCGACCTGATCAGCCCTTCGGTCATCGAGTCCATCGGCACACTCCGCAAGGACCTCCTGGGCCACGACTCCATCAGCCTCAACCTCGAGGAAACCCTGATCGCGCTCAGCATCAGCTCCACCACCAACCCCACGGCGCACCAGGCCATGCTACAGCTGCCGAAGCTGTCGGGGTGCGAGCTGCACCTGACCCACCTGCCGACACCCGGCGATGAACGGGGGCTGCGCCGCCTTGGAGTCACCCTGACCTGCGACCCGAGCTTCGCCAGCGACAAGCTCTTCGCGTCGTAGGCTCCATCGCGGTGCCAGAAGGTACATAGTTAGGTAGTTGTATGAGGCCCCTGTGGTTTGCAATTATTGTATGAGTATGTATCCGAAACGAACTTGAGAGTGAATCCACTCACCGATCGTGGTACGAAAAAACATCTTCCAGGGACAGCTCGAAGACCCTCGCGATGCGGAACGCGAGGGCCAGCGACGGGACATACCGGCCCTTCTCCAAGGTGATGATCGTCTGCCGGGTGCAGCCGACCCGGTCTGCGAGCTCCTGCTGCGTCATCTCCGCGTGCTCGAAGCGAAGCCTCCGAATCTGGTTGGAGATCTCAGCCCTGGCCATGATCGCCCCTCCCGTGATTGAGGAGCAGCGTGGCGGCAGCGTGGGTCAAATAGCCGAGCATGGCGGCCGCATATCCCAGGAACCACAGCCAGCCGACCGGCACGCAACCACAGTCTTGGTACGCTGACCAGAGGCCGATGCACGCCAAATACACGACCACCAACACCACGATCAGCGTGCCCCCGTTTGCGCGGCTCGCGATGCGGACGTCTCGTTCGTCCGCGACCACTCGCATGGCTCCTGGGCGTGACCGCGTGAAGTAGAGCATGATGAAATAGGCGATGAACCCGACGCCGATCAGAATGGCAGTTGAGACAATGCGCCCCCTGTCGGCGCCAAAGGTCACCGGCCCGCCGGATCCAAAAAACAATGCCGCAAAACCGGCGGCGGCGAGGCCCCAGATCACGAGTGTGAGGATTGCGCGCTTTTGGCTCTGTGTCATTTCAACCTCCGTAAATCAATTCTTACATAATGTAAGTTCGATTTAACTTTTTGTCAAGTATTTTTAACATTCGCCCATGGCTAGGCCCCAGACGAGCCTCCAGGCCGACACCTGGCGGGATCGAGGCTCGAACCTCGCTACAATGACCCTGGATCAGCTGTGGCACACGACGAAGTGACGACTCATTATCGCGCCTGCAATCTGTGCGAGGCAACCTGCGGGATCGAGATCGAGGTCCGCGACGGGACCATCGTCTCGATCCGCGGTGATCGGGAGGACCCGTTCAGCCGCGGCCACATCTGTCCCAAGGCGGTGGCTCTGCAGGACATCCACGACGATCCCGACCGTTTGCGCCACCCGATGCGCCGCACCAGGGACGGCGACTGGGAGCGCATCGGCTGGGAAACTGCATTTGACCTTACTGCTTAGGGGATACGGAAGATCCAGCACGATCAC
>JAOZUP010000258.1 GCA_029938595.1 Thermoanaerobaculales bacterium
GCCCCGTCGCCGGGCAGGGCCACGACGTCACGGCCGGGGTTGGCGAAGCAGGCGCCGACGGCAGCCGGCACCGAGTAACCCATGCACGAGAAATCGGTGGGTGCCAGAAAGCGGCCCGGCGAATCCAACCGCAAGTGCTCCATGGCCAGAAACGTGCCGTTGCCGCTGTCGGTGGTGAAGATCACGTCGGGACCACAGTGTTGCTGGAGCGCCTCGAAGAGCGCGTACGGGCTGACCCGGGTATCACTCGCGTGGCGCCGCCACTTCGCCGTCACCTCGGCGTGCCCACGGGCAATCTCTCCCGCCAGCTCCTCCCACGGGCGGCTGCCCTCGATGAGCCTTCCGAGCGCCTTGACAAATATTCTGGCGTCCCCGGCCACCGCAAGCCCGGCGGAGAAATTGCGGTTGAAGACCTCGGGCTCGATGTCGACGTGGATCAGGGCTTCGGGTGGATCGAAACCATAGCCACCGGTTGTCACCTCGCCGAAGCGGCAGCCGATGGCGAGCAGGCAGTCGCAGTGGTCCATGATGTGGCGGACGAACGACGGCGCCTGGTTTCCGAAGCCGTTCCACGCCCACAGCGGATGGCTTTCGGGGAAGACCCCCTTGCCGCTGAACGAGGTTGTGACGGGGGCGCCGAGTTGCTCCGCCAGAGGCACCAGCAGGTCGGCGGCGCCGGCAGCGCCGTTGCCCAGGTAGAGGGCCGGGTGATCGGCCTGGCCGAGCATGGCCGCCGCCCGCTCGACGAGCTCGGGATCGGGATCGCCGCCGATTTCGGGATCGGGCTCGAAACGATAGGGTCCAAGCTCCTGTCGGTTCACGAAAAGCTGGGCCGGGATCTCCACCGCGACCGGACCCGGCGCTCCCCGGCGCGCGATCTGGAATGCGCGGCGAATCACCGGATAGAGGTCATCCGCCTGCTCGACACGGAATACGGCTTTGGTCACCGGGTCCAGGAGCGCAAGCTGGTCGATCGCATGGAGTTGGTAGGCCGCTGAAGTGTCACTGCGGATGCCGCTCGCGAGAACCACCATCGGGGTGTTGTCCATCCATGCCTCGGCGATACCGGAGAGGCTGTAGGTCACGCCGGCCCCAGGAACCACGTTGATCACTCCGACCGAGTCCGACGAGCGCGAGTACCCCTCGGCGAGGAAGGCGCCAGCCACTTCCGAGGTCACCAGCACCGGCTCGCAGTGGTCGGTCTTGGCGAGGGCGTCATAGAGCTCGATGTTGTGGGTTCCCGGAATCCCGAATGTATAGCGAACACCCTCGTCCACCAGCGCCTGCACGATGGCCTTGGCGGCTCGCGTTTTCATGCCAGAAGCTCCCCTGCATTCGTGCGAATCCCTTCGGCTACCCGGTCGGCGAGGCCCATGACGGTGACGTAGGGGTTGATCTCGGAGCATTGCGGGAAGAGGCTCGAGTCGGCGACGTAGAGCCACGGCGTCCCGTGGACCCTCCCCCACCCGTCGGTGACCGAGTCTCCGGGGTCACGTCCCATTCGACAGCCTCCCATGAGATGGGCGCTGGTGATCGAGATCTTCCCGGGCAGGACGTTGGATCGAGGGATTAACTCGTCGATGCGCCCGGCGTCCGCCGCGTCGATGAAGAAGTTCGTGGCCGCGGGGGCGTGCACACGCTTCGCGCCGGCGGCGAAGAAGACCCGAGTGCTGGCCAGCATCGAGGCGTGCAGGGTGTCGAGGACGCCCTCGGTGAGGGTGTAGTCGACCACCGGCTCTCCCGCCGAGTCCACCGTGACCCGGTTGTCGGCGATCGCGGGGTCGAGGGCGAGCACCAGGATCATCTGCAGTCGCGGGAAGGCGCGCATCAGCTCGGAGTGCTCGGCGCCGAAGCCGATGAGGTTCTTGGCGGTGACGAAGGGGAAGTACATGCAGGTTTCGAGCAGGAAGGCGTCGCTCTTCCAGAACTCGTCACAGTAGTAGCTCTTGGGATGGCCGTAGAAATTCGTGATGGGACGATCGTGCTCGCCCACCAGAATCAGCGCCGGGTGGAGGGTGATGTAGCGGCCGAGGTTCGGCAGCCGTTCGCCGAAGCCCGAGCGCAGGAGGAGGGCCGCCGAATTGACCGCGCCGCCCGCGCACACCACCACCACCTTGGCCTTGACCCGGTACTCGCCCGGCGCCCAGGGCGAAGGCTCGCCGAAACCTGGATCCGTCACCACCGTCTCGCAGACCCTGTCCTCGATCCTGGTGACCCGGCAGTTGGTGATCACCTCGACCCCCTCTGCCTCCGCCTGCGGCAGCTGCACCCGGTGAGTGCCCTGCTTGGCCTGGTTGGGGCAGCCGAGGTTGCACAGGCTCGAGGAAAGGCATCCCTTGGTGTTGATCGGAAACTGCTCGACATGGTAGCCGAGCTTGGTGCAGCCTTTGAGGAAGAGGCGGTTGTTGTCGTTGAGCTCGTCCTCGGGCAGGAGATGGACGTTGTTCTCTTCGAGGTACTTCACGGACCGCCGGTGGAGATCCTCGTACTCGAGGCCGGGCACGTTCCAGCGCTCGACAACCTCCTCCGGCATGGTCAGCGAGGTCCCCGTATAGACCACCGTCGAGCCGCCGTAGGCGCGGCCGTAGGCCAGGGTCATCGCACGGTCCTTGGTCAGGGTTCCGCCGGAGTCGATATACAGCCGGCGCGACATCTCGACCTCACGTCCGGTGTACTCCTCCTCCTTCAGCTTCGCTCCCATCTCGAGGACCGCGATCTTGACGCCGTCGGCGCACAGAGGCGCCAGCTCCTTGGCCGCCGCACCGCCGCCGGCACCGGAACCGATAATGACGATGTCGTATTCACGCTCCTGCATGGAGACCCGCCCTGCCGTCGCGCTCCGGCGCATAACCGACCACCGCGTTGGTTTCCGACGGCCCGTAGTAGCCCATGAATATCAGCACCTTGAGACCCCAGAACCCCGCCCGGAGGAGCCCCACCGGACAGCTTTCAAACCAGCGCAGCACCGCGTCCTGCCGTTCCACACTCAGTTTTTCGAACGGGCTCCCGAAGCGCGCCAGCGGCGCCCACCGCAAGAGACCGAGGTAGGTCCCGAACTGCCGCCGCACCGAAGGCGGCCGCTCGAGCAACGCCTCGTCGATGAGACCGAAGAAACGGCCCATCCCCGCAGCATCGAGGTTTGCGGTCTCGGGCACGATGCGGCCCGCGAGCACCCGAAGAAACTCCGCCTTTTCCTGGGAAAGTGATTTCATGGGTTTCATTCTACGCGATACCGAGAATGTGGGGGGTTGAGGGGTGAGGGAGTTAGAGGGTGAGGAGGTTAGGGAGTTAGGAAGTGAGGAGGTTCGGAGTGAGGACCTAACCTCCTAACCTCCTAACCTCCTTACCCCCTAACCCTGCCGCATCTATCCGAAGAGTCTGCCATTCACCGACTTGGCGTGGTCCCAGCGATCGATCAGGTAGTACTTTTCGGCCTCGAAGACCCTCGACGTGCGATCCAGATACTCCTCCGCCTGCCGGGGATCGAAGTCACTTGTCTTGTTGACGAAGGAAAGGACGCGCGAGTGATAGAACGGAATCAGCGCCTCCATGAGCGTGTCGCGATCCGCCTCTTCGGCGTTTCGGTATGCGACGGCGAAGTTGAAGATGATGCGCGCCCACAGCTCGGACGAGAAGGTGAAGTCCCCCTCGTTCTCGATCGCCGCCATCTCCTCGATGCCGCGGAAGTCAGCAAGCGGAATCACCTCGCGCCAGAGCTCGCCGTGAGTCTCCCAACCATCTCTGAAGCTCGCGAAGAGCTTGTCGGTACTCACATCGACGGGTGGCGCGGCCAAGTCCATGCCCTGGCCAAATCCGTAAATACTGCTCGGACGGCTCGGCCCCACGTACTTCCACAGATACTCGAAGTCGATCATCAGATCGAAGAGGGTCGCGACCACCTGTTTGAACATCGGCGCCAGATCCCCGGCCGGATCTTTTGGGCGGTGGATTTTCGGCGTCCCCAAAAAAGCCTGGCAGACGTTGAACCTACGAGCCACCGCGATGGTGGTCATCCAGATGTCGATGCCGAAGTTGCCGGTCTTGTCAGTCCAGAGTTTTTCAGCCAGAAACGCGCGCGCCGCCCTTCCCGAAAAACCGAAGTCTCCGCCGATCGGCTGGCGCACCCGCAAACCGCCGAGGGTTCGGATCATCGGGTAGGCGATGTGGTTGGTGATGGTGCCGTCGTACTTGTGGCGCAGGTAGATGGGGCTGACATAATCAAATCGACCCATCAACGGTTCCACGAGGTATTGAATCCACTGCGGTGTGATGCTCTTCAGATCCGCGTCCACCACCGCCACCGCCTGCGCGTTGAGCTCCACCGCCGCCTTGAAGAGGTTGCGAAGGTTGTTGCCCTTGCCCTTGACGCCCTCGGGGGTCGAGATGTAGATCTTGGGCACCTTGGTCGGGGTGTCCATAAATGCGTCGCGGGTACCGTCCTTCGAATTGTTGTCGACGTTGATGATGACGGACTTTGCCCGCGGGAAATACTCCTCGAGGCCGCGGCTCGCGGTGTCGGTCGGCACCGAGATGCAGTCGGCTTCGTTGTAGGACGGGATCCCGACAATGATGTCGGCCGACCTCACGTTGCTCGGGTTCTCGACGATCTGTTTCATGGGCTCTCCCAAGACCGGTCTTCTAACCGGGTTAGCGTTCCTACGAATAATTCCCAATCGCGGGTATCATCTCTCTGCATTGTAACGATGGTCTCCCGGAAATGCCATAATCCATATCTGCGTTAATAACAAACGACGCGGTTCGCAGCCGCAGAAGAAAGACACTGAGGAATGCGGGATAAACAACCACCCGAGAATCTGGCCCTTGCCGCAAGCTCCGACTACGTGGATGAGCAATACCAGCAGTGGCAGCAGGATCCCGACTCTCTGACCGACGAGTGGCGGATCTTCTTCGCCGGCTTCGACCTCGCCTACAGCCCCACCGGCGAGGTCGCATCGGAACGCGCCGCCGACCAGTCGAAGGTCGCCAGCCTCATCTTCGCCTTTCGCAACCTGGGCCACCTGATCGCCGACCTCGACCCGCTCGGCGATAACCTCGAGACCCACCCCCTGCTCGAGCTGGAGACCTTTGGCCTCAGTGAGGAGAACCTCGACGACGTCTTCGACACCGGCCACCTCGGCGGCCCCGGCCGCGCCAGCCTCCGCGAGATCATCTCGGTCCTCAGGGACACCTACTGCCGCACCGTCAGCGTCGAGTACTTACACATCCAGGACATGGCCGTGCGGCGATGGCTGCAGAGCGAGATGGAGCCGACCCGAAACCGGCCCGAGATCAGCCGCGACAAGAAACACCGCATCCTCGCTCAGCTCATGGACGCCGAGCTCTTCGAGAGCTTCACCCACGGCCGATATCAGGGTCAGAAACGGTTCTCGATCGAAGGCGCCGAATCGCTGATTCCCGCCATCCACCAGTTCATGGAGACCGCTGCCGAGACCGGAGCCGAGGAGGTCGTGATGGGCATGGCCCACCGAGGCCGCCTCAATGTCCTCGCCAACATCTTCCAAAAGCCCTACTCGATGATCTTCCACGAGTTCGAGGACAACATTCGCCCCGACCGCTACGGAGGCGACGGCGACGTCAAGTATCACCGCGGCTTCAGCTCGGATTATGCAGCCACAACTGGCGCCGAGATCCACATCAGCCTGACCGCCAACCCCAGCCATCTGGAGGCCGTCAACCCGGTGGTCGAGGGCCGAACCCGCGCCAAACAGCGACGCCGCGACGATTCCGCGGAGAGAACTAAAGTGTTGCCGTTGCTGATTCACGGTGACGCCGCCTTTGCCGGTCAGGGTCTGGTCACCGAAACCCTGAACCTCTCCCAGCTCAAGGGCTACGCCACCGGCGGCACCCTCCACATCGTGGTCAACAATCAGATAGGTTTCACCACCCTCCCCGGCGAGTCTCGTTCGACCCGTTATCCAACCGACGTCGCCAAGATGGTCGAGGCGCCGATTTTCCACGTCAACGGCGACGACCCCGAGGCTGTGGTGCACGTGGTGGACCTCGCTCTCAGGTTCCGGCAGGAGTTCAACCGCGACGTGGTTGTCGACATGGTCTGTTACCGCAAGCACGGACACAACGAGGGCGACGAGCCCGCCTTCACCCAGCCGCTGATGTACCAGATAATCCAGAACCGACCG
>JAOZUP010000017.1 GCA_029938595.1 Thermoanaerobaculales bacterium
TTCTCCGACTGGAGCGAGGGAGGGATAGGCCGTCCGGCCATCCCGACCGAGCGGAGGGAGGAAAACGCGGCCAGAGGTCCGGAATCGGCGCGATCTAAAAATAGGTGGAGGGGGCGTCGTTCGGCAGGAGGTAGCCCGCCGGCGCGCCACAGGCGCGCGAGGGCGTAGACCAAACGCCGAGACGAGAGCTTGCTCTCGGAACGGCATTGGTCTACGACCGTGGCCGCGGTCGCAGACCGTGGCCGGCGGGCGGGAACGCGTCGGACTCGGACGCGGGTTTTACGATACACTCGGCGGCACCATGAGCGACACCGCACAGCTTCTCGAAATCATCGATCGCTTCGCCGACACCCGGGTCGCCCTCTACGGCGATCTGGTGCTCGACCGTTTCATCCTCGGCACCCCCAAGCGGATCTCCCGCGAGGCGCCGGTGATCATCCTCCGTCACGAGGAACAGCGCGATGTGCCCGGCGGCGGCGCGAACGCCCTCGCTAACCTCGCAGCCCTCGGGGCGACGGCGGCGGTAGTCGGCGCCGTCGGCGACGACGAGCCGGGCCGGGCACTGTCCGCGTCGCTCGCAGCGGCAGGGGTCGACACCCGGCGCATCGTCACCGTGCCGGATTTCAGAACACCAACCAAGGTCCGCATCCTCGGTGGCGGCCCCTCATCGCTCAAACACCAGGTCGCCCGCTACGACATTGAGGACGAGCTTCCAGAGCAGGGGAGTTGGAGGGACGAGCTGCGCACGCACCTCATTGAGGAGATGCGATCGGCCGGAGCCCTGGCGATCTCGGACTACGGTTACGGGTGCGTCCGGCCTGAGGATCTTCGCCATCGCCCCAGTGAGGTCCCGCAGGGGCCGTGGCTCTGCCTCGACTCGAGATACCGGATCGGCAGCTTTCGCGGCATCGACGGCGCAACCCCGAACCTCGAGGAGTTGGAGGCCAACTGCGGCCGGTGCTTGACGTCAGACGCCGACGTGGCCGCGGCTGCCGAAGAGCTGCGGCTGGCGCTGGACGCGCGCTTCGTTCTCGCCACCCGCGGCAACCGCGGCATGACCCTGGTGGAGGCCGATCGAGGGCCCTCCCACATTCCGGTCTTTGGAACCGACGAGGTGGCCGATGTCACCGGCGCCGGAGACACCGTACTTGCGGTGCTCACGGCTTCCCTGGCGGCCGGCGCCAAGCCACTCGACGCCGCCCGCCTCGCGAACATCGCGGCTGGTCTGGTGGTGATGAAGCTCGGCACGGCCACCGTCTCAGCCGACGAGCTTCACAGGGCGGCCGCCGGTGTGGAAACCTGATGACCGAACCCCGGGCAAAATTCTGCACAGTCGACGAACTCGCCGAGGAATGCCGGGCATGGCGCAATCAGGGGCTGACTGTCGTGCTCGTTAATGGGGCCTTCGACGTACTCCACGTCGGACATCTGCGGTATCTCGAAGCTGCGGCCGCCTACGGCGATCGCCTGGTGGCTGCGGTCAACTCCGATCTCTCCGTTCGGCTCAGCAAAAGCGAGTTGCGACCAATCATCCCCGAGGCCGAACGAGTGGAGATTCTCTCTCACCTGTGGATGATCGACCGCATCTGTCTCTTCGATAGTCCCTCGGTGGCGCCGGTTCTCGAAATGCTGAAACCTCAGATCCACGCCAAGGGCACCGACTACACGATAGATACGGTGCCGGAGCGAGAGGTTGTGGCGGCCTACGGTGGCCGAACAGCCATCTGCGGCGACCCCAAGGACCACGCCACGACCGATCTCATCGGCATCATCCTCGACCGCTTCGGCAAAACCCAGTGAGTGCCCCTGCCATGAGGCGAGGATTCAGTTTTGAGGGCTGAGTTTTGAGTTTTGAGTTTCCCCCAACCCGCCCGGTGACTCCGAGGATGGGCTGGGCGATACAACAAAGCTCCTGTGGGTGTGTGATGGGAAATCCGAAATCCGACATCCGACATCCGACAGCCGAAATTCCTTGGGCGTGCGATGGCAAATTCGAAATCCGAAATCCGAAATCGAATAGGCGGGTGGGATGAGAATCGTCCTCATCCGCCTCTCCGCCTTAGGCGACATCGTCCACACGTGGCCTCTCGCCTGCGCGCTTCGTGAGGCGCAGCCTCGGTTGCATTTGAGTTGGGTCGTCGAGGAACATTTCCGGCCTCTGGTCGATGGGCATCCTGCCGTGGATTCCGTTGTCGTTACCCGGACCCGGCTGTGGCGTCGGCGTCCATGGTCGATTCACACCCGAGCGGAGATCGCGGCACTCAAGAGCCGTTTTCACGAGCTGCATCCTGACGTCGCCATCGACCCCCAGGGTGTCCTCAAATCAGCCTTCGTAACTCGTTGGACCGGAGCGCCGCGACGGATCGGGCTCGCCCTCCCATGGCGCCGGGAGCGCCTCCCCGGTCTCGCATACACCGAGACGGTTCGCGGCGCCGCAGGTGGCTCCCACGTGGTTGACACCAACGTGGAGATGGTCCGCGCCGTCGACCTGCCGCCGCCGTCACGCCGGCCGCCCGACGGCTCATGGTTGCTTGACCGCGTCGGTCACCAATTCCCCACGAATGGGTGGCCGGAACCCTACGCTGTAGTCCTCCCGGGAACCGGCGGCGGCCACAAGGTCGTGGCTGTGCAGACGCTGGCCGAAGTGAGTCGGGAGATCGCCGCCAGATTGGATCTTGACATCGTCGTGGCCTGGGGACCGGGGGAGGAGTCCCGGGCGGCTGCGGTCGTCGAAGCTGGTGGGAAGCGCATCCGTCTGGCACCGCCCACGGATCTCGAGGAGTTGGCGGCTGTTCTTGGCGGATCCTCCCTGGTGGTCGGAGGAGACACCGGTCCGGTGCATCTCGCCGCCAGCTTCGGGGTGCCGACGGTGGCCGTTTTCCTGGCCAGTGACTGGCGACGAAACGGCCCCCTGGGCCCGCGCACCGCTGTGGTCTCCGGCGCCGGCGAATCTCAGGAGAGGCCATCCGGCTCGGCCCGAACAGCCCCGCTCCGCCCGGTCACATCTCAGGAGATCATCTCTGCCGCCCTCGACCTTTTCGACTGAGAGTAGAAATCGTTCTCAGTACGAATGTGGGCGTCATGTTTGTTACCATAGAAAAGGCACCTCAATGACGCGAGACCACCACGCGCTTATTCCAGGTGAACCAGGTGCTACAATTTAACTTGAATACGTCTGTCGAATTGGACTGAATGTATGGCACTAAAAATCGGCGAACTCCTGATCAAGGCGAAACTGATCTCCGAGCCCCAACTGGCTAGGGCGCTCGAGGAACAGCGAGCCAGCGGAGGACGTCTCGGCGAGCATCTCGTGCAATTGGAGTTCGTAACCGAGGAAGACATCCTGGATTGTCTGTCCCAGCAGTACGGCGTGCCGTCAATCAACCTCAAACATTTCGACATCGATGAGTCGATCATTCGCCTGATTCCCGCCGACGTCGCGCGCAAGTATCAGTTCATTCCGGTGTCGAAGACCGGAGCCACCTTGACCGTGGCGATGACGGATCCGTCGAACGTCTTCGCCATGGACGACATCACCTTTATCACCGGTTACCGGGTGGAGCCTGTCGTGGCCGCCGAGGACGCGTTACGCGAGGCGATCGACAGGTACTACGGCACCAGCCACTCGATCGAGCTGAAAAAGGTGATGGAGGATCTATCCACGGTCGAGGAAGCCTCCCTCGAAGTCCTCGAGGAGGAGGAAGATCTCGACATCCAGGATCTCGAGGACGCCGCGGACGAAGCGCCCGTCGTGCGCCTGGTGAATCTGATCTTGACCGACGCCCTCAAACGCAGCGCGTCGGACATCCACATCGAACCGTATGAGAAGTCCTACCGTGTTCGCTTCCGGATTGACGGGCTGCTGAACGAGATCATGAATCCGCCCCTCAAGTTCAGGGACGCCATCTGCTCGCGCATCAAAATCCTCGCCAAGCTCGACATCGCCGAGAAACGGCTCCCGCAGGACGGCCGGATCAAGCTCAGAATGAAGTTCCAGGGCAAGGTCAAGGAGCTCGACTTCCGCGTCTCAACCCTGCCGACACTGCACGGCGAAAAGATCGTCATGCGGCTTCTCGACAAAGACTCCCTGATGCTCGACATGACCAAGCTCGGCTTCGAGAAGTCGAGCCTCAAGTACTTCGAGGAGGCGATCTTCCAGCCCTACGGCATGGTCTTGGTGACCGGTCCGACGGGCTCGGGAAAAACCAACACCCTGTACTCCGCGATCTCGCGGATCAATACCCCCGAGGTCAACATTATGACCGCCGAGGATCCGGTGGAGTTCCAGCTCGTCGGCATCAACCAGGTTCAGATGAAGGAAGGTATCGGCCTCAATTTCGCCGCCGCGCTGCGATCATTCCTCCGCCAAGATCCGAACATCGTCCTGGTCGGCGAGATTCGTGATTTCGAGACCGCCGAGATTGCGATCAAAGCGGCGCTCACAGGCCACCTCGTGCTCTCAACTCTCCACACGAACGACGCACCGTCGTCCATCAACCGCCTCATGAACATGGGCATCGAGCCCTTTCTCGTTGCGACCTCGGTCAACCTGGTCGTCGCCCAACGGCTTATTCGCCGCACCTGCGAGAGCTGCAAACAGCCCGAGGAGGTCCCGCTGCAGGCGCTGCTCAACGTCGGGTTCTCCGAGGCCGAGGCGCCCAACATCGAGATCTTCAGAGGGCAGGGCTGCGAGGAGTGCAACCAACGCGGCTACAAGGGCCGGATCGGCATCTACGAGGTGATGGTTGTCACAGAGGACGTTCGCGAGCTCATTCTATCCGGCGCTTCTACCGTGGAACTCCGCCGAAAGGCCATGGAGGAAGGTATGATCGGATTGAGGCAATCGGGACTACAGAAGATCCGCGACGGCATCACCACGATCGATGAGGTGGTGCGCGAATCGGTTCTGTAGGCAGAGGGGAAGGCGCAATGACCGTAAGCCTGCATCAGCTTCTAAAGACCATGGTGGAGAAGGGCGGCACCGATCTCCACGTCACCACCAACTCGCCGCCGCTGATCCGCGTCGACGGCATCTTGGTCACGCTCTCCCACCCGCCAATGACCGCGGTAGACACCAAGAAGCTGGCGTACTCGGTACTCACCGATGCGCAGAAGCACCGATTTGAAGAGAACCTCGAACTGGACATTTCCTTTGGGGTCAAGGGGCTCGCCAGGTTCCGGGCCAACATCTACCAGCAGCGCGGCGCCGTGGCCGGCGCCTTCCGCCGCATCCCGTACGAGATCCTCGGGTTCCGCGAGCTTGGATTGCCGCCCGCGGTTGAGGGGCTGTGCAGCAAGCCCCGCGGTCTGGTTCTGGTCACCGGTCCCACGGGCTCCGGTAAATCCACCACCCTCGCTGCCATGATCGACAAGATCAACCGTGAGAAGGCGCTCCACATCCTCACCATCGAGGATCCTGTCGAGTACCTCCACTCCCACAAGAAGTGCATGGTCAACCAGCGCGAGCTGCACGCGGACACTCACAGCTTCCCGAATGCGCTGCGCTCGGTGCTGCGCGAGGACCCCGATGTGGTGCTCATCGGCGAGATGCGCGATCTCGAAACCATCGAGTCCGCTCTCCGCATCGCGGAGACCGGCCATCTCACCTTCGCCACCCTGCACACCAACTCCGCACCGCAAACCATCAACCGCATCGTCGACGTTTTCCCCGAGCATCAGCAGGCGCAGATCCGGGCCCAGCTCAGCTTCGTTCTCGAGGGCATCATCTGCCAGTCTCTGCTGCGCCGCGCATCCGGGAAGGGCCGTTGTCTGGTCTGTGAGGTTCTGATCCCCAGCTCGGCTATCCGAAACCTGATCCGCGAAGACAAAATCCACCAGATTTACTCGATGATGCAGGCCGGACAGGTGAAGCACGGCATGCAGACCTTCAACCAGGCACTGTCGACCCTCTATCAACGGCGAATGATTTCGCTGCAGGTGGCGCTTGCCTACAGCTCCTATCCGGACGAGCTTCAGGATATGATCAATAGGGGCGTGGGAGCGATAAATTCCGCCCCTGAGGCACGGCGAGCAGGGAGGAGCTGAGATGCCCAGTTACGAATGGAAGGGCCGCGACCGAAACGGTACCGCACAGACCGGCGTGCTCATCGGCGACACCAAGGACGCGGTGATCGCCGCTCTCCGACGCCAACAGATCGTCGTCTCCACGGTCAAGGAGAAGGGCAAGGAGATCGCCCTGCCGAAGTTCGGCGGCGGTATCAGTTCGAAGGACATCGCGGTCTTCACCCGCCAGTTCTCGGTGATGATCGACGCCGGCCTGCCGCTGGTGCAGTGCCTCGACATCCTCGGTCAACAGCAGGACAACAAGGCCTTTCAAAAGGTCATCCTCCAAGTGCGCCAGGACGTGGAGGGCGGATCTTCACTCGCCGAGGCCATGCGCAAGCACCCGCAGGCCTTCGACGACCTCTATGTCAATATGGTCGCCGCGGGTGAGGCCGGCGGTATCCTCGACACCATTCTCCAGCGACTCGCCACTTACATCGAGAAGTCCGTCAAGCTCAAGGGCCAGGTCAGATCAGCAATGGTCTACCCGATCTCGGTTGTCACCATCGCGATCGTCGTCGTCTACGTCATTTTGTGGAAGGTGATCCCGGTCTTTGCCACCCTTTTCGAAGGCCTCGGCGGACAGCTTCCCTTCCTCACGCGGATTGTGGTCAACATGTCGAACTTCATCGGCAGGTTCTGGTGGCTGATCTTCATCGTTGTCGGCGGATCGATCTTCGCTCTTCGCCAGTACTATCGAACTGATGCCGGTCGTTACCAGATCGACAAGATCATGCTCAGAATACCGGCCGTTGGAATGCTTCTTCGTAAGATCGCGGTCGCCCGCTTCTGCCGCACCCTGGGAACCCTGCTCAGCTCCGGTGTGGCGATCCTCGAGGCGCTGGACATCACGGCACGGACCGCGGGCAACGCGGTGATCGAGGAGGCGCTCCTCAAGGTCCGCAAGGAGGTGGAGGAGGGCAAGACCATCGCCGATCCTCTCACCCGCTCCGAGCAGTTTCCGCCGATGGTGTGCCAGATGATCGGGGTCGGCGAGCAGACCGGCGCCATGGACACCATGCTCTCCAAAATCGCCGATTTCTACGAGGATGAGGTCGACTCGGCGGTCGAGGGGATGATGGCCCTGATGGAGCCGGTGATCATCGCATTCCTCGGCGTCGTCATCGGCGTCATCGTCGTCGCCATGTACCTGCCGATGTTCTCGTTGATCAGCCAAATCGGCTGATGGTCGAGCGGTCGCCATCGACCGCAGCATGAAGCTGGTGAGATATGCAGGCTAACGGGAGTGGCACGGCTCCGCAGGTTCCCTATCCATCCGCCAAAGCGCTGCGCTGGCTCCTCGGCGTCAGGCTGGTGGTCATTTCCACCCTCTTCCTCGGCATCCTGCTGATCCAGGTCAACAGCCAGAAGATCCTGCCGCTCAGGAACTACTATGGCCTGATTTTGTTCAGCTTCGGGCTCTCGTTGCTGTACCTCATCCTCTACGCCCGACAAATCTCACCGCGCGTTCAGTCGTGGATCCAACTTCTTGGCGACATCGCAGTCGTCACCGGCATCGTCTACTTTACCGGCGGCCTCTATTCGCCGTTTTCCTTCCTCTACCTGACCGTAATCGCAGTCGCCGCCATGCTGATGCGCGGCGGCGGCTTGATCTTTGCCGGCCTCTCCGCGGTGGCCTACGGGCTCGTGGTGGATCTGATGGTCTTCGAGGTTCTGCCGGTACCGGAAAGTCTGACGGGAATCCAGATCGCCGTGCCAACGTCGCGGGTCCTGGTCACCCTGCTGACTAACGTTGTCGGGTTCCTTCTGGTGGCGTTGCTGGTGTCGTATCTCGGCGAGTCTCTGCGCAGTGCCCACCATCGGTTGCAAGAGGAGTCCGAGCGTACGAAACAGTTCGTCGCCCTCACCGATCACGTCGTGCGCTCGGTGGGCTCCGGGATCATCGCCTGCGACCTTGAGAGCAGGGTCCTGCACCTGAATCCCGCCGGCGCCGGGATGCTTGAGATCGCCGACGGAGAATCGGTTACGGGATCGCTCCTCGACCAGGTCATCCCGCTCGAGGACCAGAGCTGGGGGCTTTTGAAGACGCGGGCGCGAGAACGCGATGTGGTGCGGCTAGAGGGATCGGTTGCGACTACGGGCATGCGGATCGGCATGACGATCGGCCCGCTCGCAGACGAGCGTGAGAACGTGGTCGGCTTCATCGTCACCTTCCAGGATCTTTCCGAGATCAAGATCGAAGCCGAACGGCAACGACTCCAGGAAAGGATGGCGGCGGTCGGCGAAATGGCAGCCCGCATGGCTCACGAAATCAAGAACCCGCTCGCGTCGATTTCGGGGTCCGCGCAGGTGCTGGATTCGGCCGAAACGCTGGATGACGAAGGACAGCGCCGCCTCCTCCGGATTCTGATCGACGAGTCGCGCCGTCTTTCCGGAATCCTCGACGGCTTTCTCGAGTACACCAGACCCCACAAGGCGGCGTTCGGCCCCTGTGACGTGAGCGCCATGCTCCGCGACTGCGTTGACCTGCTCGGCCGTTCCGAGGAGCACCGCGATGACCACCAACTGCGGCTGAGCATCCCGGAGGATCTCGTGCTTCGCGGTGAGGAGCATCAGCTTCGCCAGATCATCTGGAACCTCTCCCGCAACGCGCTCCAGGCCATGCCGGACGGCGGCGAGCTTGAAATCACGGCTGTGCGGAGGAACGGACGGGTGGTGCTGCGCTGGCGCGACACCGGGGTTGGGATGACCGAGGAGGTCCGCCGGCAGGCCTTCGAGCCGTTCGTCACCACCCGTCCGGGTGGAACAGGTCTCGGTCTGGCAGTGGTGTACGCTGCAGTCGCCGAGCACGGCGGGACGATCGCCATTGACAGCACTCCGGGCAGCGGAACCCTGGTCACTGTCGAGCTTCCGGCTGAGAGGGTGGCGGTATGAACCGAGCCCATATCCTTGTCATTGATGACGAAAAGTCACTTCGCGAGTTCCTGACGATTCTGCTCGAGCAGGAAGGCTACGAGGTGACGACGGCCGATACCGTGGCAAGCGGCATCGAGCGGATTGCGGGCAAAACCTTCGATCTCGTGATGTGCGACCTCAAGCTTCCGGACGGCAGCGGTCTCGAGGTGCTGGGAGAGGCTCGGAAGCGGCAGGTGGAGAGCCCCTTCATCATCATCACCGCCCACACCACACCGCAGCACGCTCTCGAGGCGTTGCGTGCGGGCGCCGCCGAGTATCTGTCCAAACCGTTCAACGTGGAGGACCTCAAGCTCATCCTGACCAAGCTCGTCGGTGAGGACGCCGAGCCTGAAGAAATGCCGGATGTCCCCAACTTCATCGGCTCGAGTCCTGCCATCCGGCGCATCCTGGACATGGTGCCGCGGCTCGCGGCAACGCCGTCCACCGTCTTTATAACCGGCGAGAGTGGCACCGGCAAGGAGCTCCTTGCCCAGGCCATCCACGCATTTTCCGCAAATGCCAACGGGCCCTTCCTGAGCGTCAACTGTGGCGCCCTGCCCGAAGGACTGTTGGAGTCCGAACTCTTCGGCCACGTTCGCGGTGCCTTCACCGGCGCGGTACGCGACAACAGGGGGCTGTTCGTCGACGCCGAGGGCGGAACGCTCCTTCTCGACGAGGTCGGTGAGTTGACCCTGCCAATGCAGGTCAAGCTGCTGCGGGTCCTCCAGGAACGGCGCGTCCGCCCGGTCGGGGCGAGTCGTGAGATCGAGGTGAATACACGGGTTCTCGCAGCCACCAACCGCGATCTCGACCAGGCCGTGAAGAACGGTGAGTTCCGTGAGGATCTTTACTACCGGCTCAACGTGCTTCATCTCCATCTGCCCCCACTCCGCCAGCGTGTCGAGGATTTGCCGGAGCTCGCCCGGCATTTCGTCGAACAGACGTGCAAGAACTTCGCCCTGCCCGTGAAGAGACTGACTCCAGACGCGCTGCGAGTGCTCCAGGCCTATTCGTGGCCGGGCAACGTTCGGGAGCTCGAGAACGTGATCGAGCGCACCGTCGCTCTCGAGGGCACGGAGATGATCTCCCCAGGCAGTCTGCCCGTGCACCTCCGTGGCGACTCCGCCGTTTCCCCGATCGAACACACCGGGCTGCCCGAGGAGGGGTTGGACATCGACGAGTATCTGGATAACATGCGTCGGTCCCTGATGCGCCAGGCGCTGGAGCGCACGGGCGGCCACCAGAAGAAGGCCTCGGAGCTCCTGCGCATGTCTTATCGGGGCTTCCGATATCACGCGGAGAAACTCGGACTCACACACGACGAGAAAGAATGACCGGCACGGAGAACTCGATGAACGACGGGAAACGAATTCGTCTCCAAAATTTTCAACGCTTCGTGACGAGAACTGGTGCGGCGTGCGGGCTCGCAGTTCTCAGCCTGGTGATCGGTGCGTGCGCTCAGCCGACGTCCCATGTGGCCGACGCCGGCACCGCTCCGCCTCCCCTCGAGGTCGCGCTGCCGCGGGCAATCCTCCCCGACGGCGCCACCGTAGATCTCGAGCTTGCCACGACTCCTGAGGAGACCACCACCGGTCTGATGTTCCGGCCGTCGCTGCCCGCAGATCGTGGGATGCTCCTTCTCTGGAGCGAGGAACGCTACGCGACCATCTGGATGATGAACGTCCTCATTCCCCTCGATATTGTCTACCTCGACGATACGGGAAAGGTGATCGAGGTCGTGATCGAGGCGCGACCCTGTGCTGCCGAGCCCTGCCCCCGATTCACTCCCGACGAGCCTTCGCGAGCCGTGCTCGAGATGGCGGCGGGAAGCATTGCCGCCCACGGCATCACCGTAGGCGAGAGCATCAAGTTCGAGCAGGTGTCGGGTTACCCCATTTCAAGTGAGGAATTAGGAATTAGGAATTAGAAATGCCGCCCACCCATCCGAAACTTCCAAATTCTCAGTTCTCAATTCTGAATTCAACCCCACTGTCCGGGGAAATACTGGAGGGGTTGGGAATTCCTAATTCCTAACTCCTAATTCAAGACGTGCCGGTCGACTTCTTGGCGGGGTCTTTCGTTTTTGGTTTGTCGTTATTCTTGGGTGTGCTCGTGTTCTGTTCCTCGGTCTTTGCTAGCGCAGTCGAGCGGCCACCGTTGCCCTTGCCGTAGTCGGTGACATACCAACCACTGCCCTTGAACTGGAGGGCGGGCGCGCTGAGGAGGCGACGCACCGAGCCGCCGCACTCCGGGCACGTCATCTCAGAAGCGTCCGCAACCCTTCGGATGCGCTCGAATCGATGGCCGCACACGAAACACTCATACTCATACAGCGGCATAACGTCTATGCCCGGACCTGTATCAGGATCTTCCCGCTCGCAGAAGGATCTACCGACACGAATTGCAGCTCGGACAAGGCATACAGAACCCGTACGTTGGCTCCCGGACTCGCGGAACCGCTCTCGCACAGCTCGTAAAGCGTCCGCTTGCCGTTAACGAACTCCAGAAGCTCTAGCTCGTCAGGCTCGAGGCGAAAATTCTCGAGATGGGGCGGACATGGGAGACGCTTGAGCACGGCCCCTCGACCACCCATTCGCGCCGTGATCGTCTTCGGATCCGCGATTCGCCGGCAACCTGCAATGATGGCGCGGGCGGCGGGAACCTTGATCTTGAACACCTCGTCGTCTCTGGCGCGGCCCACCTCGAAGCTGACCTCTCCTTCGTCCCAGTTGAAGAGGCTCCAAAGGATCGCCTGCACCTGCTTGCGCACCGCGGACCCGAGATCGTCCTTCCCGACAAAACCCATACGGACCAGGATCTCGCCGTGGCGGGCGCCGGGCGTTTTTCTGAGCTCGTCCGAGGATGCGCGGAGCTGATCCTCGGTGATCACCTCGGTCCCGACCAGGAAGTTGCCCAGCGACTCGGCCCGGTCGGTGGAGGTGGCAAAGATAATGTCCCCGTCGAGGAGGAAAACACGCTTGGTGCACTTGTCGCGCACCAACTCGAGGACTCCGGGAACACCGTACCGATTGACGGTCGCGAGGATCTCCGGCAGCGGTGTCTTCTGAAGGTCGCTCCGGTAAACGAATTCTCCGCTCGGCATCGATAATCCTCTTCCCCAAAAAAACGACTGGACACGCATCCGCCAACCATGTGAAGGCTGGCGGAAGCGCAAGGGAATCGAACCCTCCGACCGACCCTACTGAGACCGGCCCAACGGATTTGAAGTCCGCGGAAGCCACCAGGCCCCATGCGCTTCCTCGCAAAGGTCATTCTACCACCCACCGGATCGGGTTAAGGGTGCAGGGTGCGGGGTGCAAAATCGCAATCGCTATCGGGATCGCTATCGCAATCGCTATCGAAGTGGACGCCATCGATTTGAGGTTTCGATACCGATAGCGATTGCGATAGCGATAGCGATAGCGAAGGACACATCTGATGCGGAAGCAGCACCTCCACGAGGCCATTCAACCCCTAATGACTACCTTGCATCATGACTTGACACCGCTGTTTGCTGATTAATGACCACCCGGCGAGCGGGTGTCCATTGACACACACCACACCGTTTGCTACAAAGTGCGTTCCTGTGGGGCCGTAGCTCAGTTGGGAGAGCGCCTGAATGGCATTCAGGAGGTCGACGGTTCGATCCCGTTCGGCTCCACCAGGCTTCGTTTTCAACCCTTGTTGTGAATGAAGCCTGCCACGGCGCAGCCGCAGGCGAAGCCGGGCATCCCCGTTCACGTCCGTACAGGGTTGAGAAGCTTCCTTGCACCGCAAAACACAGACCCTGGCAAATCGAAACCGCAACTGCCTTCCGATCTCGAAAGAAGGCCGCCGCATTCGAGAAATACCTGAATTCCACTCCGGCCGAGCCTTCGCAAAGAAGCACTCTTGAAGATGATCGGGAGGCCCTACGCCAACCACCCACCCTCTGCGACCTCCTTTTGCTCGGGCCACTTCCATGGACTCTGTTTACGAACCGCCGCAATAACTTTTCGCCACATAGGGGGACGTCATGGAGGAAAGCAACGCCCCGTAGTTGAGGTTGAACTCCACTTCGTCACCAACCTTCAAGCCCAGCTCCTTGGCATCGATCAGGATGTGATCACTACTCGCTCCGAGGATTTCGATATCCGTGCGGGGTGTGAGCCCTGCGACGAGTACATCCTGCAAACCGATTCCGAGTATGACTCTCCTCATCAGTCCCCGATTCGAGAAATCAGGCATATTCCCAAAGGCGTCCTGACAGATATCCCCATAGGGCTTGGATGGTTTCACCTTTGATTCAATGACCTCCGCGACCAGCTTCAATGCGTCGGTGGACATACCCGGTATCTGTTTTCGGTGGAGGGATTCACACCCCAAAAAGATCGATTCCCCCAACCTCAAGTTGTTGATCTTCCCCACGTCTGGTGTGGACATGAACCAGTCATAGTTGGCTGAGTTGCCGCCGGAGACATACCGCAATGTCATGCCGAACTTCTCTTCGATATCTCGAGCGAGTGATGAAAGATGACCGAGGTTTTCCTCGTCCGGCTTGACTCCTCCAAAACACGCCAGGTTGGTTCCGATGCCAACCAAAACGATTCCTTTTTGGCCGATGACCTGCTCAACGGTTTCCTCCAGAGCTCCAGGCAGAAGGCCTTCCCTCAGATCACCCATTTCCACCATGAGGATGATCTTGTGCGTCACACCGGTTTTGACGGCAAACCTGGAAAGCGCTTCGATGACCGAGAACTCCGTGTTGAGGCTGATGTCGGCATACTTCACGGCAGATTCGGCCTGGCTCGGTGCGGGGCTCCTCAACAGGACAAACTGGGCCTGTACTCCCGCCTGACGCATCCGCTTGATGTTCTCCAGCCTCGAATCGGCGAGGGTGTCGATTCCCGCTCTCACGAGGACGTCAGCAACTGCGGGATCTCCACATACGGCCTTTGTCACACCGATGATGCCGATGCCCTTCGATGCGTAGATCTCCCGGAGCTTCGTTGCGTTGTGCGAGATCTTTTCGAGATCGATCTCGATTCTCGGTGTCGTCGTCACGCTGCTGCACTCTTTCCCAAATTGAGCTCAGGGAAGACCTCGAGGAGCCTTCTCACGATCTTTTCGCAGCCGTGCTTCAATACGTCCATTGTCGGCAGCCCGTAGGTTCCTTCATATTCGACCACGGTGTCTTCGATCTCATTGTCTGTCATGTCTTCATGGTTCAGAGTCAGTGCAATGACCTTCGCTCCAGAGATGATCTCGCTCAATTTGATTTCACTCTCGAGAGTGGGCATGAGAATGCCGGGGAAGTCACAGCGCTCTTTCCTTTTGGGTGGGTGCTGGAGGATGATCGCTCGTGGTCTCGCCCCCCTGATGATCGCGGTCGAGGATGTGAACGCCGGATGGCTCAGTGCACCTTGCCCCTCGACAACGATAATGTCGGGATGCTCCGCCTCAAAAGCCTTCACGATCTCGTGCTCAACCTCACCGGTCTGAAAACCCGAGCTCAGGACATCCACTGCAACGCCGTACCTTGCGCCCTGAAGCAGACCGGTCTGACCCGTTGCCACGAACGCGGTCGTCAGTCCTCGCCTCCGAAGTGTTTCTACGAGGAGAACCGCGGAGGTCCTCTTGCCAACCGCGCAATCTGTCCCAAACACGGTAATGACTGGAGTCGTGACCCGGAAGATCGATCCCGTAAAGATGTGCAGATCCTTTCTCGGTGGTGGTTTCCGGATATCGTGGATCTGCACACCATGTGCCCGTGCCTTCTCCATGAACTCGTCATCCTCGGTGAAGAACTCAGGGAGCCCGTTGATGATATCCATGCCCTTTTCCATGGCCGCAAACACAATCTCTCTCTGTTGCCTCGTGAGGTACGACGCGAGTGGTGCAATGCCATAGATGAAGTTCTTCGGAACATAACCGAGCTTCTCGATGGCATCCTCGATGTCCCGGAAAACGGGGATTCCGCTTTTCACTCCGTCAAGGTATTCACCCGCATCCATCCCGGCCTTGGTGCTGTCGGTCACACCGGTGATCTGGTATTTTTCAGAATGCCGTACCAGTCCGTTGGCGACCTTGCCATCGAGTTTTCCCAATTGACCTTCGCCGTATACAAGTGCCCGCTCTCTTAGCGGGAGCGCTTTAATTGCTTCTCTATACATCGTTGACTTTCCCTGGTTTTCTGGATGTGCAGGAGCTGAGAATGCGGCTGCCGAGGTCATGGGGCCGTCGTCACGAGTCGTCACCTCTGCATCCCGGACTTTGGTCTGCCCCTTCGGTTTTCTCTCCTGAACTCATTTCGAATCCTCAGGTCACCCGACAGTTGACCTGTGCCCTTTTACAAACAGCAAGATCCGCGCCACGATCGAAAGGCACCGTCTATTCGTGAATCAGTTTTGTATGTGTCTGAATTTACGAATGATATACGATATTTGGTGTCACCGTGTCAGTCATAAATGAGATCAGAATGAATTGACATCAATCAATTTGATGGAGTCATGCTTGAAGTTGGCAGGCAGCGGCGCTGCGGAAAGGTTATGGTGACGGGCCGAGAAACGGCCGGACTAACGGTGCGTTTCGATCAGTCAGGAGAAGTATGATTTCGGAAAAGGCCAAACTGTCACCATGAGGGCTGAAGAGTACTGCGAAATGGTCGACCACCAACATCGTTTGCAGAAGCAGCGTGTGCAAACCGTGACGATCCAGGACGATGGTTCTCCTTTGATCAGTCTCCTGGAATCCGGGTTTGATCTGATATTCGAGCCGTCAATCATGAAGAACTACAAGTACCTCGTGAGAACCGCCGTCCATGACAAAATCGGCACCATCAGCAGACTGTTGAGCGATATGAACAAGAGACTGATCATCCGTTCCGTATGGCGGTCTTTTGACCACCAACAACTCCTATGGGACAGGAATCTCGAAGTAGCCCGAAAACAGAATCCTGAGAAGAGTGCTGATGAGGTCGAGAAAATCGCCTTGGAGTTCACCGCTTCGAGAGAAGCTTCCGTGCACGCCACCGGCGGGGCAGTGGACGCCTTGATCTATGATTCAGAAAACGACCGCGTCATGGACTTTGGAACCAACCACGGATTCAAAATTGATCTCAACAGGAAGTGTTATCCCCTGCATCCAGGTATTTCGTCTGAAGCGAAGAAGAACCGAAAGATCCTGATGGACCTCTTCGAAAACGAAGATTTTGTGTGTGATTTGACGGAATACTGGCACTTTGATTATGGCAATGTGGTGTGGGCCTTGGAGAAGGGAAGAGCATCGTCGATATATGACGTCGTCATGGGCCCGGGCTGATCTCCGCACCTCCTCTCAATTTCACGATGAAGGTTCAGCCGGCCAGGCCTGACATGCCAGGATCCTGGTCGCCGACGTCGACGAGCAGGATTTCGCATTTCTCACGCGCAGTGAGCGACACGGAGCGTTCATTCGTCACGCCCACGCCGTCGCCTTGGGCCAAGGCGATGTCGTGGGATGCCGCTTCGCCGCAGATGACGTGGAGCCAGGCGCTTCGCCCCGGCAACAACTCTTGGATGAGGTGATGGCCAGGGTCGATCACGCTCGAGTAAATCAAGGCATCCTGATCTGTCTGCAGCGATCCCTGACGCCCGTCCGGGGACATGACGATGGGCAGCACGTTGTGGCGCTGCGCTGCAGCGACATGCATCTGCTCGCGGGCACCATTAGACCCGACCTCCGAAGGGCGCAGGGAGATCCGGAAGATGTGGGCCCAGTCGGTCCGTGACGCGTTCGTCTCCTTGTGGCGGATGCCATGGCCGATCGCCAGGCGCTGGAACTCTCCCGCGTGGATCACGCCCGAGGACCCGGTCGAGTCCTCCTAAGAAATGGCCGCTTTACATATGTAGGTGACAATTTCTGCTTCCCGGCTTGGACGAGCCACAGAAACTCCTCCCGGTGGCAGACGGTTCTCAGTGAGGCTCTCCAGAACCCCGAAACCACCGCGGTGCGGCTTCGCCGGCTCCCGTGGGTTGAAGCTGTGCCAGAGTTCCTGCCTGTGGCGTCGGTCAAGGTGGCGTTCGTCGGCCCTGCGCAGCGTGATCATCGGCCAGGTTTCCTCTTCCTGCCAAGCTGTTCACCTGGGGCTGAACCCGTATGTTGAACCAAATCCGCCAGGTTCGCAGTCTCCGCAGTTCTTCACGAACTTGATTGTTTCCTTTGCTGTTGTTGTGTCGTGCTTGTCCTTGACAGGGCGTGTTGGTCCAATGAATTCGGGCTTCTCGCCTGGCAGAATCTCTGTTCCAAAATCTGTTCGATCACCCATTGTCTTAAGCCTCCTGAGCTCGTTGGCGCGTGTCCGCACGCCTGTGTTCGGACCTGTCGTCCGCAACCTTGTTGGTATCGATCGGAATCCATTGGCGGCGGACTGTCCACATATGTCGTTCGCATCTATCGTGCCATCGGCGAGGACTCTTTGTTTTCAGTTGGTTGCGAGGCATATGGACCTCCGATTGCCAGCTGATTCGATCAAAATGAAGTTATGCTACCTTCAATATGAAGGAGGCAACCGATGCGCGTCGAGGATCTGCATCACGAGGAACTCCTGGAGCTGGACCCCGAGGGAGGCGTGATCCGTTTTGCCGGACAGCGCGCACTCCTGGTCGACGCCGTGGCCATGGGGCTTCTTCGGCAGAATCTTGTCGACAACTTCGGCCTGGCCGCCGCCCGCGCGGTGCTCACCCAGTTCGGTTTTGCCCACGGCTGGCGGATGGCGGCGGCCATGCAAGAGGAGTTCGAGTGGGCGAGCAATGAAGACTGGCGGCGCGCCGGCCCCCACATCTACACGCTCGAGGGGCTTTTCCGCACGCAGCCAGGAAGTGAGGACCCGCTGTCCAAAACGGGGGCGATGCTGCTCGCCTCCTACGAGGCCGAGCAGCATCTCCTGCACTTCGGTCGCTCCGATTCGGCTGTGTGCTGGACGATCTGTGGCCTCATGAGCGGATATGTCAGCCATACAACCAGCAGGGAGATCTACGTCCTCGAAGACCGCTGTCTCGGCGAAGGTCATGCGGCCTGTCACCTCCTGGGGCGCACCCGCGAGGAGTGGGGTGACGAACACGCCGCGGAGCTCATGTTCTTCGACTCCGGACGGCTCAAAGAGTGCCTCGACGTCTCACTCAGTGCGGTCACGGAGACGTTGAAGGCAGCAGAGGACAAGCTCCGGGCGCATCGTCATGCAGTGGTCCGCGTGGCGCGCGACGTGGACGAGCCGCTGGGAATCGTCGCCAAGAGTCCGAAGATGCAGCACGTAGTGAACCTCGCACGACGCGTGGCGAAGGTCGATGCCACGGTGCTTATCACCGGCGAGAGCGGTGTGGGAAAAGAGAGAATCGCGCGCCTCGTCCACGACGAATCGACGCGCGCAGCAGGGCCCTTCGTCGCCGTCAACTGTGGCGCCATTACCGAGACGCTGCTCGAGAGCGAGCTTTTCGGGCACAAACGCGGCGCCTTCACTGGTGCGGTTTCGGACCGGCTCGGCCTCTTCGCAGCGGCCAACCACGGAACACTCCTGCTGGACGAGATCGGTGAAATCTCTACAGGTATGCAGGTAAAACTCTTGCGGGTGCTTCAGGAGCGGGAGATTCGTCGGGTCGGGGAGGATAGGAGCCGGCCGGTGGATGTTCGCGTTCTGGCGACCACCAACCGCGATCTTTCCTCCGAGGTCGAAGACGGCGACTTTCGGCAGGACCTCTACTATCGGCTCAAGGTTGTAGAGCTAGACGTTCCGCCGCTCCGCGACCGCAGCGAAGATATCCTACCGCTTGCTCGGGTGCTGTTCGCGGACGCAGCACTTCGGATGGGACGCAAGATCACCGGTCTCGTCCCGCGGGTTGCTGATCAGCTCCTACGGTACGATTGGCCGGGCAATGTGCGCGAACTGGAGAACGCCATGGAGCGCGCTGTCGCGCTCGCACGCGGACGTCGTGTGGACCTCGACGACCTGCCTGAGGAGGTCCGCGAAGCATTCCCCAAGCCGGTGGTGAACGGCGGAGCTGTGCAGTCGCTCAAAGAAATCGAAAAGGAGTACATCCTCGCAGTACTGAAGCTCAATGACGGCAACCAGACGCGCACCGCCACGCAGCTCCGGATCGGTTCGGCGACGCTCTACCGAAAGCTCAAGAGCTACGGTCTGATCCGCGGAAGGCACACGGAATAGCGATCGGGGTGCTGCCCCAGTCGTTCACCCTTCGGTCTGAGAACAACCATCCCCCCTGGCGCCGATAGCCCGAATTGCAGCTCCAGCCGTTTCCGGAGAAATCGATGTGTGCGTTCGCCGGCAGGCTGAGCGCCACGCACGAATCACCGCTCTTTTCGTAGCCCCGCTCACACTTCGAGTCGCGTCAATGCCTTGAACGTGCTCCCCTTCGCGCTCCCCCAGCAAGAAAATAGGCGGATGAGCACACGATGGAACTCGATCAATCACGATAAACCGCATTCGATCAATATCATTGATTCTGATTAAGTTACGTGTAATCTGCTTCGATCACAATCGACCCCACGACCCCGGGATCAACCACCGCCATGCGAATGGCATTCAGGAGGTCGACGGTTCGATCCCGTTCGGCTCCACCAGGCTTCGTTCGAAACTGCGTTTCGAACTACGCCCTGGCAAGCCAGGCCTTTGAGTAACGCAGTTTCGAACGAAGCCGAACCGCGCCCGCCCACGCCAGGAGCGGGGTAAGAAATGTCAAACCTTCACTACGTCTTCATCTTCATCAGGTGAATCAAATCCGGATAGCCCATTCAAGCAGCCGATGTTTCCGCCAAAATGTTTTCGCAGCCGCCCTGGGTTTTGCCTAACGGCTGCAAAAAGTGCGGGGGGTAGCGCACCAGCGCTACCCCCGTCAGCGTGATTGCTTTGTTAGCTAGCGATCGGCTCCCCGACGCAAAGTAATTCCAGCGGGCAAAGTATTTGACATCACGCCGCCGGGTGATGCACCAACGCTCAGTCTTCCTGTTTCTCGTTGAGTCCATACGCCTTGTTGATCTCGTCATATACGGGCTGAATCACGTCCCTCATGTCGGATTTTCCGCTCACTATGAAATCCGAATATGGGATCCTTTCGTTTGGATCGGGAATCTGCGGCTTCTCGGTGGGCGGAGGCGGCCAGACATCCTCATCAACAATCGCCATCCGCACGCGAATATCGTCCTTGGTGATATTCCACACCATGTAGTCCTCGGCGAGGCTCAGCGGACCGTCGTAGGTCGTCCGGACGCGATCATTGATCGGCCCTGTGGTGTCGAAGTCCTTGAAGAAGTGATAGGCAACGGCCATTCGCGGCTGGATCAACGACATCATCTTGCCAAACGCTTCAGGCGCCGTATGGATCTGGGTGGCCACCGACAGAGCGCCCTGTGGAGTGAATCCGAACTTGGTGATCATGTCCGGTACGGTGACGAAGCACTCGTGAATCGCCAGATCGGCATCCTTCGCATACTCCTCGTACCACTTGTTCGGATAGGTATCACCTCCGAACACAAATTTAAGACCGTTCCACTCGAGGATGAAACTCACCGGACCATCTAGGGAGTGGATGGCCGGGATGGACCGAATCGTCACGCCGTTCTCCTGATAGATGATCGCATTCACGCCCTTGTAGTCGAACTCGGTGACGTCGAAGGGCTGGTATCCGCGTGGATCGGTGATCCCCTTGCGGCCGTCGAGGTCCCAGGTGAGCGCTTTGTACAAGTGATCCAGCGCGTACTTCGTGCCCCTCTCCGGTGTATCGCCACTCGGTCCCCAAACACTGAGTGGTTTCTGGCGACCGGCCAGTGCACCACCGACAAACAACGCATCCAGATCACCGAAGTGGTCGGTATGCAGGTG
>JAOZUP010000259.1 GCA_029938595.1 Thermoanaerobaculales bacterium
GCTCCGGGCCTCTGCTACGGCCCGCGATACGCCGCAATCTGGCGGTCGCAAGCGACCGCCATCTCACGACGCCTCGCGGCCCTCGCGACGAGGCCCTCCGCGCCAGCGGCGCGCCGACTGTCGGTTCCAGGTGGAGGGTTCAAGTCGGTGGTGGGTGGAGCTAATACCTAATACCTAATACCTTCCTCGCAACGAGGCCCTCCGCAACAGCGACACGCCGACTTTAGGTTCCGAGTGGAGAATGTAGGTCGGGGGCAGATGCGCTGCATTCCTAATTCCTAATTCCTAACTCCTAATTTGGACTGCCTTCCGTGCAATAATCTTCCTGGCGGCGAGACGCGCCGCCTCGACACCTGCAGCGAGAGGAGACGGGAGCCATGAAACACACGGAAGATGTGCGAGGTCTGAAGAACTGGGCGAAAGCGCTCGAGGACAGTTTCTTCGTCAACGAGAACGCGCGCATCCTTCAGGAGCTGCGCGAATCCGCTGCGCGTGAGGAGAAAAAGAAGGAGTTCAGGGAATACCTGAATATCGAGAACGAAGAGGTGCTCGATGCTCTCATCAGCCTCGAAGTCGAGCCCGAGACCCTGGTCGCCTTCACCCTCGTGCCACTGGTGGAGGTCGCGTGGGCGGACGGCGAGATCCAGCAGAAGGAGCGCGACGCCATCATCAGGGCCGCGAACGAACGCGGGGTGGAGAAGGGGAGCCCGACCTGCAACCTGCTCGAAAACTGGCTCCAAACTCCGCCCGATCCCCAGCTTCTCGAAACCTGGCGAGGATATATCGAGGAGCTCCTGGGTTCGCTCGGTGAACGTTCCCGGGCGCACCTCAAGAGTGGCACCATGGGTCGTGCCCGTGCCATAGCCGAGGCCGCCGGCGGTTTCCTCGGTATCGCCTCGATCTCTGCCGCCGAGAAGAAGATGCTTGAAGAGCTGGAGTGGGCCTTCGAGTGAGCCGCCGCCGCGCGCGACGACTTCTCTTCGCCATCGGTCTCACCCTCGGAATCTCGGCGCCGGCGTCGGCGGTCGAGTTGGGACTCGAGTTTCTTGCCGAAACCACGCTACCCGGAGATCTCGAGGTCGATGGCACGCTGGTCGGCGGGCTATCTGGCCTCGCCTATGACCCCGGGTGCGATCTCTTTTATGCGATCTCGGACGATCGCGGGCGGTTCGGGCCGCCGCGATTCTACACTCTGAGCATCGATTTCAACGGCGTGACGGCGGCGGTCGAGGTGCTATCTTCCACGGCGCTGAGAGGTGCCGACGGCGAGGTCTACGACCGCGGGGATCTCGATTCCGAGGGACTTGCGCTCCACCCCGGCGGTTCGCTCTTTGTGTGCACGGAGGGCGTGCCCCACCGTGGGATCCCACCTCTGGTGGGCCGGTTTTCGCTCGATGGGCGGATACTAGAGGAGAAGCCGCCGCCGGCGCATTACCTGCCGGACGGCGGCCGCGGCGTGCGCAATAACCTCGGTTTCGAAGGAATCGCTTTAACCCCCGGAGGCGACCGGATCGTCCTTGCCGCCGAAAATGCCCTCCTGCAGGATGGTCCGGCGGCGGACCTGGGTGTGGGTAGCCCTGCCCGCATCCTTCTGATCGACGTTACCACCGGAGATACGGTAGCTGAGTACCTCTATGAGGTGGGGGCTGTCCCGGACGAACCGCGTCCCGCAACCGCTTTCCGGACCAACGGTATCTCGGAGATCCTGGCGCTCGACGATGACCGGCTGCTGGTGGTCGAACGCTCGTTTTCGGCTGGGATCGGCAACCGGGTGCGGCTCTATCTGGTAGATCTCGAGGGTGCGACGAATATCCGGAACCTCGACAACATCCGCGACGCGGACGGTCCGAAACCGGAACCGGTCCGCAAGGTGCTGGTCGCCGACCTCGCAGGTCTGGGAGTCGCGCCGGACAATCTCGAGGGCATGGCCCTCGGACCGGCGCTCGACGACGGGCGGCGGTTGCTGGTGATGGTCGCGGACAATAACTTCCAGCCCTCGGTCCAGACCAACCAGGTGTTGCTCTTCTCCGTGTCGGGAGTCCCGCCGCCGTCGGCCGAACGTCCGCAGGCGCGGATCCACGAGATTCAAGGCGCGGGACACGTTTCGCCGATGGTGGGCCGGTGTGTCGCTGAGGTCCCCGGGGTGGTCACGGCGCTGCTCGGCAGTCGCACGGGACAGGCTTTTTGGGTCCAGGACCTGCTCGGCGACGGCGATCCCGCGACCTCTGAGGGTGTGCTGGTGACCGCGTTCGAAGGCCTGTCACAGGTGGCGGTCGGTGATGTCGTTCGTCTCGAAGGTCGTGTGCAGGAACGGTCGTGGCGCTCCGAGCTGCCGGTTACCCGGCTCGTCGCTTCAGGCCTGAGAATCGTCGAGCGGGGACACGATTTGCCGGCGCCGGTCACCCTCGGCGGTGGCGGACTGGGGATCCCGCAGCCGGAGATCGCCTCCCCGGGTCTGCTGGTCTTCAATCCAGAAATTTTTGCGACAGATGCCTTCGAGAGCATTGAGGGGATGCGGGTGCGGGTCGAGAAACCTGTGGTGGTAGGGCCGACCTCGCGCCACGGCGAAATCGTCGTGCTGACTGATGGCGGCCGAGGTGCGGCGCTGCGTACATCGCGCGGCGGCATCCGGTTGCTCGACGACAATGCTAACCCGCAGCGGGTGGTGATCGACGATCGCTTTGTCCCAGACCCGCCCGAACTCGAGGTCGGCAACACTCTGACTGAACCGGTCGAGGGGATCCTTCACTACAGCTTCGGCAGCTATAAGCTGCTCAACACCCGTCCGCTGGCCCACGTGGTCTCTGGTGGGCTCAGTCGTGAGCGGACGTATCTGAAGGGCGATGCCGGACACCTGATCGTCGCCACCCTGAACGTGGAAAACCTGTCCGCCCGGTCACCAGACGAGAAGTACCGGCGGTTGGCTTCGATGGTTGCCGGCAGCCTCGGTTCACCCGACATCCTCGCCGTTCAGGAGGTGCAGGATGACTCGGGGCCGATCGACGACGGAACCGTGAGCGCCGACGAATCCTTGCGACGCCTGGTCGACGCGATCGAGGCCGCGGACGGGCCGAGGTACGAGACGCGATCCATCGACCCCGCCGACAAAGCCGATGGCGGCCAGCCCGGCGCCAATATCCGTACCGCCTTCCTGTTCAACCCGGAGAGGGTCGAGTTCGTGGATCGCCAGGGATGCGCTGCGGGTTCGGGTCTGGAGGTGGCAGACGGCCCGTTCCTGACCTGCAGTCCCGGCCTGTTGCGTCCGCGGGACCCCGCGTTCGCGGCCGGCGAGGACGGCCGGGGCGGCAGCCGCAAACCGCTGTTGGGGGAGTTCCGCTTCGCCGGTGAGACGCTATACCTGGTCAACCTACACCTTTCCTCGAAGGGCGGCGACGATCCGCTCTTCGGGAGGCGGCAACCCCCGAAAACACCGTCGGTGGATCGCCGAAATCACCAGGCCGGTGTGGTGACGGAGTTCGTCAGAGGGTTGCTGGCCCGGGACCCGGAGGCCCGGGTCGTTGTCCTCGGCGACCTCAACGACTTCGAGGGCTCGGAACCGCTCGCGACCCTCGAGGGGGTGGGGCTCGAGGATTTGGTCGTGCGGCTGCCGCTCGACGACCGGTACACCTATGTTTATCTGGGGAACTCACAAGTCCTCGATCACATTCTCGTCAGCCAGAGGCTTGCCGGCGGCGCCGAGATCGACATCGTGCACCTCAACGCGGAGTTCCCGGTCGCCGACCGAGCTAGCGATCACGATCCCGTCATCGCCAGGTTGGCTGTTGGCCCGTGAGAGGGGCCGCCTCTCCGCCGCACGCGGGCCGTTTCCCAAAGCGCCTCCCGAGAGGAGCCACCCTTGACATTGTTTGCCGTCGACGCGGCAAAGCGCCTCTAATTGGCGGCGAGGGGGGTGCCACCCTTCGCATTGTTTGAATTCGTCGCTCCCCTGTTCAGAAACCTCTCTCGGGCAAACAATGCGAAGAGTGGCACCTGTGTCGCCGATGCAGCAAAGCGCCCCTAATGGGCGGTGGGGGAAAGCGGCACCTCCGAGGAATGCGCCCTTCTCTCGTCGCGCTCTTGGGAGGGTGGGTGGAAAATTCGAAATTCGAAATCCGAAATTCGAAATCTTCACGGTCTGCTAGCATGCGCCCATGCCCAGTCATCTTCCCACCGATGTTCGTGAGCGTCTTGAACGGGTCCGCCTCCTGGTCCTTGACGTCGATGGCGTGCTCACCGACGGCACCCTGATCTACTCGAAAGACGGCGAGGACCGCAAGCGGTTCTCGGCGCGCGACGGTCTTGCCATCCGCCTCCTGCTCAAGGCGGGGATCGAGATCGCGGTCATCACCGGGCGATCGAGCGAAGTGGTGAACACCCGTTGCGGCGAGCTGGGGGTGCGGCCCGAGCTCATCGTCCTCGGTTCGCGCGACAAAAATGCCGATCTCGAACGAATCGAGCGGCTACTCGGCATCGAGGATCGGACCGAAGTCGCCGCGATGGGTGATGATCTGCCCGATCTGCCGCTGCTCGCGCGGGCCGGGTTTGCGGCCTGCCCGGCGGACGCGGCACCGGAGGTCATTGCAGCGTGCGACCTGGTGTGCGGTGCGGTGGGCGGCCGCGGTGCAGTCCGTGAGCTCGGCGAGCTGCTCCTCAAAGCCCAGGGCAAGTGGATGGAACAGGTCGGCGACTGGGTGACGCCCGGAATGCAGCGTCGATGAGGCAGTACCTCGATCTCCTCGAGCACATCCTGGATCGTGGGGTGGCAAAGGACGACCGCACCGGCACCGGCACCTTGAGCGTCTTCGGCTATCAGATGCGTATTGATCTCACACAGGGCTTTCCCCTCTTGACGACCAAGAAGCTCCACCTGCGCTCGATCATCCACGAGCTGCTGTGGTTTTTGGCCGGCGACACCAACCTCGGCTACCTGCACGAAAACAAGGTTGCAATCTGGGACGAGTGGGCGGATGACAACGGTGATCTCGGTCCGATCTACGGCTATCAGTGGCGCTCCTGGCCGACCCCAGAGGGCGGCGCCATCGATCAGATCACGGGTCTGATCGAGGGGATCCGGAGAAACCCCGACTCCCGCCGCCATATTGTGTCGGCGTGGAACGTCGCCGACATCGACAGCATGGCCTTGCCGCCGTGCCACTGCCTCTTCCAGTTCTGGGTGGCGGACGGCGGCCTCTCATGCCAGCTCTACCAGCGTAGCGCTGATGTTTTTCTGGGTGTGCCCTTCAATATCGCCTCCTATGCCCTGCTGACAATGATGGTGGCCGAGACCTGTGGCCTCGAGCCGCGCGAGTTCATTCACACCTTCGGTGACGTCCATCTCTACCGCAACCATCTCGAGCAGGCAAGGACCCAACTCGCCCGCAAGCCGCAGGCCCTGCCGACCATGCACATCGACCGCGAAACGGACTCCATCTATGACTTCCGATTCGATGACTTCCGGCTCGAAGGCTACGACCCTCAGCCCCACATCAAGGCGCCGATCGCGGTGTGACGATGGCGGTTTCTCTGATCGTTGCGGTGTCGGAAAACGGGGTTATCGGCAGGGACGGTGGTCTGCCGTGGCGATTGTCGGCCGACCTCAAGCACTTCAAGAAGACGACCATGGGGCACCACCTGATCATCGGCCGCCGTACCTGGGACGAGGTCGGCAAGCCGTTGCCGGGGAGGACGATGGTGGTGGTGACCCGGAGCCGTCATTTCGCACCGGAGGGCGTGCGGGTGGCGCATTCTCTGGAAGAAGCCCTCGACATCGCGCGCAACGACGATGAGCCCTTCATCGGAGGCGGCGCCCACATTTACCGAATGGCGCTGGAGAACGACCTCGTCAACCGCCTCTACATCACCCGCGTCCACGCCAAGGTTGAAGGTGACACGCGATTCCCGGACTTCGACATCGACAAGTGGGAGCTCGTGTCCGAAGAGAACAATGAGGCGGATGAGAGAAACCAATATCCGTACAGCTTCCTCGTGTACGAGCGAAAGCGGCAGGTTGGGAGAAAAGAGTTGAGAGTTGAAAGTTAATAGTTGAGAGTTAACTCAAAACTCTAAACTCTAAATTCTTAACTCAGCCTCTTGCAAAAACCGAGGGCCAAAGTTGGTTTGAGGCGAAGACATGAGCG
>JAOZUP010000260.1 GCA_029938595.1 Thermoanaerobaculales bacterium
CATCGCTGCCTCCGTCCCCTAACATGAATCTGCCAAAGGGCGCAAAAGATAGCATAACCTCACCAATATGTGTCCTTGACATACCCGTTGGCACGGCAGGCGAGACGCCTGCCCCACAAGGGCGCCGGGAGGCCCACACAAATAGGGCTGCCCAGAAACCGTGGAGGGCGGAAGGCTTCACCACAAAGATTCCGGGGGGTTTTGTGGGGCAGGCGTCTCGCCTGCCGGGCGAGTAGGCGGCGAATCCGAAATCCGAAATCTTCCTCAGCCAACCACCGGCTGGCGCCGAACCAGCAGCGACGGGGCGCCGACAAACCCGCGGCTGGTCTGGAACCAGCGGAGGTCGTTGCCGACCGCCTCGATCCGCCGCAGCAGCAGGCCGAGGCTGCCGCAGAGCTCAACCACCGGGTGCCATCCACGGACCTTGCGGCCGTCGAGCCACACGCCGGATGCGATGATCCGATAGGTGTCGGTTTCGGGTGTGACACTGACCTGGGCCAACGGCCGCAGGAGGTAGAGGGCGTGGTCGGCGGCGCCGAGAAGTTCGCCGGCCGGGACCGCATTTCCGGTTTCAACCCGGAGATTGGCGATGCCGGTCGACGGGTAGTCGCGGTAGGAGAGCCGCAGGGCACCGCCCCTGGCTGATTCGGAGTACCGATACGCATCGCGAAATGAGGCGATGCGATGGCGGGGAACCCCCTCATCGAGGAGAAGGGTGCGGTGGGCGGCGAGGCCTTCGCCGTCGCACGGTCCGGTGATTGGGGCCTCGGGGTCGGTTCGATCGTCGAACAGGGTCAGGGCCTGGGCGGCGAGGCGGCCGTCGCGGTCGAGAAGTGCCGGAAGGTGGTCTTCGTCATCCGGCGTCGCCAAAAAGAGGGGGGCAATCGCCGACAGGAGCTGTGCCGTTACCTCCGGGTGGAGGATGAGATCCCGAAGACCCGAATCGGTGGCTACCCGGCTGCGGGTGAGCAGAGCGCGGTCCGAAATCCGGGCGGCGGCTGTCTCGACATCGAAGGCCTCGGGGTCATTGATGTGGAGCCAGTCGCGCCACACACCGGCGCGGTCGCTGACCCCCTCGACTTCGGCAAGGAGGGAGGTGCCGGTCCCGTCATGGCGGGCTACCCAGTCGTCGCCTGTGGTCAGGATCCACGAGAAAGCGCCCTCCTGGATGATTGCCCGCCGCAAGCGGAGGCAGCCATCGGCGAGATTCGTGACGGCCTGTGCCAACTCCTCGCCGACATGGGTGGCCCAACCCGTCGGCGGCAGCGGCCGGGTGTCGCGAACCTCGGTCGTTCCGAGCAGGCGCCGGGGAGGCAGGGGATCGTGAGTCACGGCGGTCTCGGTTGCGAACGCACCCTCGACGGCTCGTCGCGAGGCACCGGTTCCGAGCCCGGAGGCGGCGGCGAAGCCGGCACTACCTTCGCGCAGGCTGCGAACGGCGACCCCGGTTTCCTCGACGTGAACTACCCTCAAGGGGCGGCCAGGCGCCACCTCGACCTCGCGGACAAACGATGCTTTGGCGAAAACCTCCCATCGCTCGACCGGTGAGTTCTCGAGCAGAGTGCGTGCGGCTGCGGCTGCCGAGTGCAGGCGCCCTCGATGGTCAGGGGCACTCATCACAGAACCTCGAGCCGGGTGACAAGGAGGCTCGGCGCCTCGGAACCGGTGGGCAGAGGAACGCCGTCCTTGACGCACCAACCCAACCGCCAGTCGGGAGTCGGATCCGACCCGATGCGGGGATCGATGTTGGCGAGGATCTCTACCACGCTGCCGGTGAGCTCACAGGAGGCTAACGGACGCCTGCGGCGGCCGTGCCGAATTTCCCAGCCCCTCTCGATCCGGAGCACGGTCTGGGACGATACGGGGTCGACGGTGGCCCCCCCCAGCCGGGTCACCACGAGACCGTGGTCGAGGTCCGCCTCGAGATCGTTGGGCGCCACCTCGCCGGCGCCGATGACGAGATTCGACAGCCGCGCCACCGGAGGACGGCTCCAGGTCGCGCGACGCCCTCTGCCGGGGTCGCAGCTGAGAAGACGGCTGCCCTCGGCATCACACAAGAAGCGTTCGAAGCGCCCCTCTTTGACGACGGTGATCGGCACCGCCGGCATCGCCTCGTCGTCGATGTTGAAAGCGCCGGGGAGATCGAAGCGCGTGGGGTCGTCTACGATTTCGATGCCGGCGGCGGTGATGGTCGCGCCCAAGAGTCCGGAAAGCGGCGACCCGCCAGTGGTCACCACATCAGACTCGGCCATGTGGCCCACCAGCTCGTGCATCAGCACCCCCGCGGTGCCTCCGGTGAAAACTACGGGAAGCTGGATGCCGGCGTCCGGCGCCCACGGCTTGCCGGCCGGCTTCTCGATCAGCTCCCCCATCCAGCGGCCCAGCAGCGGATGTCCCCAGACTCCGAGCAGAGCGGCGGGATATTCACCGCCACGCTCGATGCGAACAAGGGCGGGCGTAGAAACCGGCGACCAACCGTCGGCGCGGATGACCGCGGCGCGACGGTTCAGGTACCGCACAACCCCGGGCGCGGGCGACAGTCGCGAGGCGACCTCACAGGCCCAGTCCAGCCAACCCCTCGGTGGATCCATCTCGGCCGCGGGCACCGGCCGAACCTGCGGCAGCGCCACGCGGTCCGCATGGCGGGCCAGCAGATCACCGATGGCCCTGGCTGAGAGACCGGTGCTGGCGTGGAGAACGACCCTCGTGGGCGATCTCCACCGAGCCGCCGCACCTTCGAGTCGGCACTCCTCGATCTGAAGTTCGCCGCCGGAGAACACGGCTCTCAGCTCCAGCCTTTGTTCGATGAAGAGGTCCTCGAAGCGCGCACCACCCCCGCGCAGATCGGAGCATCGTTCCGACAGCAACTGTAGCCAGCGCGGATCGAGCGGGGGCTCGAGACGGGGCGCCTCTCGCATGCGGGGCAGGATACACCGGGCCGGATACCAGATACCAGATACCAGATATCGGATACCAGATATCGGATACCGGATACCGGATAATCGTGCAAACCTCAAAACGCTGCACCGGTGGGTACGCTAGAATGCCCGGTGACGGGGAGGGGCCGATGAGTCGCGAGGTCGTTGAACGGTTACGGGAGCGGCTGGCGGTCAACCGTGAGGGCGGCGGACAGGACAAGATCGACCGCCAGCACGCGCAGGGGAAGCTGATCGCCCGCGAGCGCATTGAGCAGTTCCTTGATGAGGGCACCTTCTCTGAGACTGATGCCCTCGTCGAGCATGACTGCACCGACTTCGGCATGAATGACCGCAGGATTCCCGGTGACGGCGTGGTGGCCGGCCACGGGCGCGTCAACGGCCGTCCGGTCTTCGTCTTCGCCCAGGACTTCACCGTCTTCGGCGGCTCGCTGTCGCTCGCCAATGCGGCCAAGATTTGCAAGATCATGGATCTCGCCATGAAGGTCGGGGCGCCGGTCGTGGGCCTCAACGACTCGGGCGGGGCGCGGATCCAGGAGGGCGTGGCGTCTCTTGCGGGCTATGCCGAAATCTTCCTCCGCAACACTCTCGCCTCGGGGGTGGTGCCGCAGATCTCGGCGATCATGGGCCCCTGCGCCGGCGGTGCGGTCTACTCGCCTGCGATCACCGATTTCGTCTTCATGGTCGAGGACACCTCGTACATGTTCGTCACCGGACCCGAGGTCATCAAGACCGTCACTCACGAGGAGGTGACCAAGGAAAAACTCGGCGGCGCCATGAGCCACAATTCAGTTTCTGGGGTGGCCCACTTTGCCTCGCCTGGCGACACCGAGTGTCTCGCTCTGATCCGGAGGCTGCTGTCCTACCTGCCGTCGAACAACGCCGAAAAGGCGCCGGTAGTAGCCACCGACGACCCTCTCGACCGCGAAATCCCCGAGCTCGACGATTTCGTCCCCGCAGATCCGAATAAACCCTACGACATCACCAAGCTCATCCGCTGGGCCGCCGACGAGGGCGAGTTCCTCGAGGTTCACCGGCACTACGCCAAAAACATCGTTGTCGGTTTCATTCGCCTCGGCGGCCGCTCGATCGGCGTCATCGCCAACCAGCCGGCCCACCTGGCGGGGGTCCTCGACATTAACTCCTCGGTCAAAGGTGCGCGCTTCGTCCGTTTCTGCGATGCCTTCAACATCCCCCTGTGGATCGTCGAGGATGTGCCCGGCTTCCTCCCCGGCACCGAGCAGGAGTGGGGCGGGATCATCCGCCACGGCGCCAAGCTGCTCTTCGCGCTCGCCGAGGCGACGGTGCCGAAGGTCACGGTGATCACCCGTAAGGCCTACGGCGGCGCCTACTGTGTCATGGGCTCCAAACACATCCGCACCGATTTCAATTTTGCTTTCCCAACTGCGGAGATCGCCGTCATGGGGTCGCAGGGGGCGGTTAACATCCTCTATCGATCCGAGATCCAGGGAGCGGATGACGCCGAAGCCGAGCGCGCGAAGCGGGTTGCTGAGTATCAGGAACTCTTCGCCAATCCCTTTGTGGCCGCCGAGCTGGGCTACATCGACGAGGTCATCACGCCGCGCATGTTGCGCCGCAAGCTGGCGTCGGCCTTTTCACTGCTGCAGACCAAGAAGGACTCGATGCCGGCAAAGAAGCACGGGAACATACCTTTGTAGGAATTAGGAATTAGGAATTAGGAATTAGGAATGCCGCCCATCCAAACCCACGATTTCGAATTTCGAATTTCGAATTTCGAATTTCCCATCCGCCTACCACTCGAGCGTTCCGAACGGCGAGGCAAATCCACATTCATCGGAGGTGCCTGGCATCCCGACATGACGTTGTCCTCAACGTCCTGTCGGCGTGCCTGGCATCCTCTCGTGGAGGCGCGTGGGGAAACGGCAGTGGCATCCTCACAGGAAGCGTGTGGGGGGACGCATTGAAAAAACTCCTCATCGCCAACCGGGGGGAAATTGCGGTTCGCATCATTCGGGCGTGTCGCGAGATGGGGATCGGCACGGTGGCTGTCTACTCTGAGGTCGACCGGCTCGCACCGCACGTATTGATGGCCGATCAGAGCTTCCCGATCGGCGCGGCCGAGGCGGCGAAGAGCTACCTGAACGTCGATCGGCTGCTCGAGGTGGCGGCGGAGAGCGGCGCCGATCTCCTGCACCCGGGTTACGGTTTTCTGGCCGAGAACGCGGACTTCGCCGAGCGGGTTGAGGCTGCCGGCGTCACCTGGGTCGGTCCTCCGCCGGCGGCGATGCGGGTCATGGGATCGAAGACCGAGGCGCGCAAGGTGGCCGTCAAGGCCGGTGTGCCGCTGATCCCTGGTCTCATGGAGCCGATCGAAGAGGTCGCGGAGCTAGACGCCTTTGTCGATGAGCACGGGCTGCCGGTGCTCCTGAAGGCGGTGGCCGGTGGTGGCGGCAAGGGGATGCGCACGGTCTCCGAGAGGTCACAGCTCGCCCCGTCGTACGAGCGGGCGTGCTCGGAGGGCCAGGCCTACTTCGGCGACCCGCGGGTCTATGTCGAGCGCCTGATCGACCACCCACGCCACATCGAGGTGCAGGTGGCGGCGGACCGCGAGGGCAACGCGGTCTACGTCGGCGAACGCGAGTGCTCGATCCAACGCCGCCATCAGAAAGTGGTCGAGGAGTGTCCGTCACCGGTGGTCGGTCCAGAGCTCAGGCGGCGTCTCGGCGAGGCGGCGCTGGCCATCGTTCGTGCTTCCGGCTACCACTCTGTCGGGACGGTCGAGTTCCTCCTGGACCCGGACGGCGATTTCTACTTCCTCGAAATGAACACTCGCCTGCAGGTCGAGCACCCGGTGACCGAGGAGGTCTACGGCGTCGACCTCGTCCAGGAGCAGATCAACCTCACCCTCGGCAAACCGCTGTCGCTCAACCAGGAGGACCTGGTGCCGCGCGGGCACGCTATCGAGTGCCGGGTCTATGCTGAGGACCCGCTGCGAAATTTCGCCCCGTCGCCCGGGCGGATCACCCTCTACGTCCGGCCGGGCGGGCCCGGTGTGCGGTTGGACTCCGGCGTATTGGCAGAAAGCGTGGTGCCCCTCGACTACGATCCCATGCTCGCCAAGCTGGTGGTGTGGGCGGGCGATCGCTCGGCGGCGGTGGAGCGGCTCGACCGCGCCCTCTCCGAGTTCCAGAT
>JAOZUP010000261.1 GCA_029938595.1 Thermoanaerobaculales bacterium
CTAGCCCGTTCCCATCCAGAAACTCTGGTGAGAACTGAGCAGTTCTCGATTCAGAAACGAGCGATTTTTCTGCAAGGTCAAGGAAGGCAAGGATTTGCGCGGAGGCGTACTCGTGTACGCCGCACAAGGAAATCCGAAGCCTGACGCCGAGATTGCAAAAAAGCGCCGTTTCTGGACGAGAACTAGCCGGCCTCCGCCCACGCCGGAAAGGTCGCAGTATCGATGCCGAGAACCGAGGTCCCGAGGAAGAAGAACACCAGCGCGATGACCACCACGCCGATCAGGTTGATGGCGAGACCCACCCTGGCCATCTCGGCGATCTTGATGCGGCCGCTGCCGAAGATGATGGCGTTCGGAGGAGTTGCTACCGGCATCATGAAGGCGCATGACGCTGATAGTGTGGCCGGGATCATCAGCAGCAGCGGGTTGACCTTCATGGCGACCGCGACCGAGGCGAGGATCGGCAGGATCATCTCGGTGGTCGCGGTATTGGAGGTCAGCTCGGTCAGGAAGGTGAGACCGCCGCAAACCAGCGTGATCATGGCCAAAGGCGGCACGCCTTCGAGGCCCGCAAACCGGGTTCCGATCAGCTCCGAAAGACCGGTGACCCGGAAGCCTTGAGCGAGGGCAAACCCACCTCCGAACAGAAGCACTATGTGCCACGGGATCTTGCTGAACACGTCAACACCCATCACCATGCGGCCGGCGGCATTCCGGCTACGCGCCGGAATGAAAAACAGGATCATCGCCATGGCGATCGCGACCGTGGCATCATCAATCAGGTCCGCGTGGGGCAACAGTCGCGACCATCCCGGTATTGTCAGAAAGCCAAGCACCAGATCCTTTCGAAAGACCCAACCAAAGGCAGTGGCCGCAAACACTGCGAGCACCGCCCGCTCTTCGAACGACATGCTGCCAAGCGCAGCATATTCGCGTTTCACGACGTCGCGGTCGACCTCGAATGACTCCCCGAAGCGGAAGAACACCCGCGTCAGAAGCAGCCACACGATGGTCAGCAGAATCAAGGTGATAGGCAACGCCATCACCAACCATTGGCCGAAGGCGATGGGCTCCGCATTCGGGAACGTGATCTCGAAGATCCTCGCAAACGACAGATTCGGCGGCGTGCCGACCAGCGTCGCCATGCCGCCCAGCGAGCAGGCGTAGGCAATTCCGAGCATCAGCGCAACGGTGAAGGGATGGCACGCGCTCTTTCCGAACCTCTCCTCCAGCTGCAGGATGATCGCGATGGCGATGGGCACCATCATGATGGCGGTGGCGGTGTTGGAGATCCACATGGAAAGGAACGCGGCGGCGACCATGAAACCGAGAATGATGCGCTCGGGCCCGCCCCCGATCCGCCGGATGATCCACAGCGCGATTCGCTTGTGCAGCTGCCACTTCTCCATCGTTAAGGCAATCATGAAACCACCGATGAAGAGAAAGATCGTGCTGTTGACGTAGATCGGCGCACACTCTCGGGTCTTCATGATGCCCAGCACGGGATACAACACCAACGGCAGCAGCGCGGTCGCCGACAGGGGGATGGCATCGGTGATCCACCAGGTCGCCATCAGCACCGCCACCGCCGCCATGTTGGTGACCTCGGGGTTGGAAGGATCAAGATCCAGAAACAGGGTCACGCAGAACAGGATGAGGCCCAACAGGAGGCCGATTTTTTGACCGGTCGATCTGGCTTCGGAGGAGACTTCGACAGGCACGGCTCTAGCTTAGTACACCGCTGCGCAAGGTCGTTCATATTCGGCCGCCACGTTGCAACTACGCATGAAGAACAGCGCGCCGCCTCAAAAAACTCGATTCAAGCCGCCGAGATCACGGTCCGGGGGTCAGCTCTCCGTCCTGGACCGTGAAAGTGGTAGCTGTGAACAGATCGGCGAGGCCGTCCGGGTTGTCGTAGAAGCTCTCAAAAACGTGATCGGCCAGGATCTCATAAATGGTCACTTGGAGAGTGTCGGCCATTACGTCCACAATCACAAAGGCGTCGGACTCGGTGTCGGTGTAGATGATGTCCGAGGGCGACACGGCGTCACCGAAGACCGAGAGCTGGAGCAGCGGTCCGAGGAACGCCACCAGCTCCTCGAGGCCCGGGATCTGGCCGAGGATCGGATCCGACTCGATTCTCCGCCACACCTCCTCGGTGTACGACGACGACGAGATCGCGGCGCCGGTGAACTCGTATACCCCGTCGCCGTGATCGGTGACGAAGCTGGCGTGGATGTCGCCCGAGATCACGACCGCGTTCTCCACCAGACCGAGCACGGTCAGCAGCTCAGTCCGCTTCTGCGGGAAGCCGTTGAAGTCCTCGGCCGAGAGACCGAGCCGGATCCGCAGCTGGTCCGGAAACCCGGGCGGCAGCATGGCGGCGATCACCGGGTGGGTGAAGTCGATCACCAGCGGCGTCATCATCACCGAGTTGGCGAGCACCTTCCATGTCGCCGGACTGCCGAGGAGCGTGCCCTGCAGCCACGCGTTCTGCTGACCGCCGAACGCCTCCTGGGCGGCGCCACCGGTCTCGAGCCAGCGGTATGCGGCATAGAGGTTGAATGTGTCGTACACCAGTTGGTTGCGCGAGCCGGTCGACGAGTACATTCCCGTCTTGCCGATCAACATGTACGACAGGCCGCGCGGCAGCATCGCCTGGACCTCCGGAGTGAACGGCGCCGGCAGCCCGGCGGCCGCGTACAGCAGGTTGACGAAGGTGGTGCTGACATTGCCGGTCAGCTGCTCCTCGGCGAGACGCACCGCGGCGAAGGTGTCGAGGGCCGGGTTCTCCATCTGGTAGGCGCCCGCTGAGATCAAGGTCGCGGTCTGGCGCAGGATCGGCAGCGCCGCACCGAGGAGATCCATGTCGACGTAGGGATCGAAGCTCGCCCGCACCTGCGCCCACGCCTCCTCGCCGAGCATCGCGGCCAATGACGCCTCGTCCACCACGACGGTACCGGGGTAGGCGTCCTCGGCCACCAGGTGGTCGGGACGGAAGGTGCGGTAGTCGCTGAGCACGAGGTGGAGCAGCGAGCCATAGAGGAAGTCGCGATAGATACCGGAGTTCGGATAGAGGTTGCTGTCGTCGATCTCGAGGATGCCGTCCTCGCCGAGACCTTTTTCGGTCGGGATCCACTCGTAGAATGCCTGCTCGGCGTAGCGGCGGCGCTGCTCGTCGAACTCGTCTGTCCGGCCGTTGAAGTAGGTCGCGGTGGCGCCCCAGCAGTCGTTGGAGTACTCGTGGTCGTCCCAGATGACAATCATCGGCCAGCGTTCGTGCACCTGCTGCAGCATGGGATCCGATCGGTACGTACGATAAAGATCGCGGTAGTTCGAAAGGCTCGCGGCGGCGTAGTAGCGGTTTTCCTCCGAGCCGAGGGGAATCGCACCATCGATGTCGTCAAACTCTATCTTGCGCTCGTCGGTGGGATTCTGGAAGGCCGGATCGCCGGTGGTCTCGTAAACATAGTCCCCGAGGTGAACCACAAAGTCGATGTCCTCGTCGTGGTCGAGCAGGAGCTTGAGGTAGGTGTTGTAGTAGCGGCCGATGTAGTCCTGCCCGTAGGCGACCGCGAAGCGGACCGGCACGGCCATCTCCGCTGTCGGAGCGGTCTTCGTCCTTCCCACCGCGGAGTACTCCATCGCGGCACCCGTGCCGTAGACGAACCGGTAGTAATAGGTGGTGTAGGCCCCGAGTCCCTCGGCCCGGACCTTGAGGCACCAATCGTTGTCCGCCGAGGCCGTCAGCTGACGTGTGAAGACCACATCCGTGAACGCCTCGTCGGTCGCCACCTCGACCTGGATCGCATCCGGGATGGCGGGGTTGTCGATCCTCGTCCACAGCACCACACTGTCCGGCCGCGGGTCGCCCGAGGCCACCGATTGAGGGAAGTAGTCGTTGGCTGTCGCTGCGCCGGCCACGGCACAGATCACCAAGATCAAACCCGCTGTAGGAAGAAAACCACGCATCACATCCTCCTTCCTGGCTGGACGCACGGCTGCCCAACCGGGACCCGTAAAGAATCTCGAATAGCCTTGAGACGACACCATCTTTCACCTCGAATGAAACGGAGGACTATGGTACACCCACCTGCCCACGAACCGGATACCGGATACCGGATACCGGATACCGGATACCAGATACCGGATGCTCGATCCGCCCACCCTCCCCCTCGGACAATTTCGGACTGCAGATTTCGGACTTGTCACAGCGTAGCTGAAAGCGAAGCCGGATTTCGGATTTCCCACTCAACCCCCCACCGTCCAGGTAATGTGCGGCGGAGGTGCCACTTTTGACATTGTTTGAGCCCCGATTCCTCAAGTCGGCACGATGTTTCGAGCAAACAATGTCAAGGGTGGCTCCTCTCGGGAAGCGCGTGCGGAAACGGTGGTGCGGCGGAGTTGCCCGCAGGATCACGTCGGCTTCGAGAGGAGTGGTAGGCTCGACCTCGAAAAGGGATGTTTCCTCCCCTGGGATAACTACGATGTCTATCTTGGATCGGTTGCGCCGCCGCCATCGGAGACCCCTGCGCGCCCTGCAGGTCGAGGTCACCAGCCGTTGCGTCCGGCGATGCGCGATCTGTCCGCGCTCCTCACTGGCCGAGACGTGGCGAGAGGGCGATCTGGATGACGCCCTGTGGAAGGTCGTGGCAGCGGATCTCGATCTGACCGAACACGTTCAGCTCCAGGGCTGGGGTGAGCCGCTGCTCCATCCCCTCCTTCCGGCCTGGGCGCGAAATGCCAGAGCGGCCGGTTGCACGGTCGGCCTGACGACCAACGGCGACCTGCTCGAGAAATCCGCGAGCTGGTTGCTGGAGGGAGACGTGGACCGAATCGTGGTCTCGGTGGCCGGCAACGCCGACAATCACGCCGCCCTGCGCGACGGATCGCAGCTCGAGTCGGTGCTCGCAGCCGCCGGGAACCTCGCCCGTCGCGCGCGTGAGGGGCGTGTCCAGCTGCGGATCTTGATCAGCTACCTCCTGACCCGAAGCAACGCCGCGGATCTTCCGGCGGTGGTGCGGCTGGCCGCCCGCGCCGGCGTGGATGAGCTCTTCGTCACTCACCTCGACTGCCCGACCTCGGCGGCCCTGGTGGAGCAGGCTGCCTTTTCTGACGGTGTCCTGAACGAGGGAGTCACGGCCCATCTCAAAGAGTCCGAGACGGCCGCCTCGGACTCCGGCATCGCCTTCCGAGACCAGACTCAAGGCGGGGAGGAGCAACTGGTGTGCTCACTGGATCCTCTCCGCTTCGTTTTTGTCGGCTGGGATGGTCGTGTCGGCCCCTGCGTGAACCTGCTCCTGCCCGTCGAGGGGCCGATTCCGCGCTGGTCCGCCAACGGATGCACCGAGGTCGAAGCGGTGAGCTATGGCCAACTCGACGCGACCGGCCTCGCCGATCTCCTGTCGTCCGATATCCGCACGCGCTTCGTGACTCCGTGGACACGGCGCCTCGAGGCGGAGAGGCGTTTCCTGGCCTCGGTCCCCGAGCTCTCCCTCACGGGGCTCCGGGAGTTGGACAGGGCCGACGCGATCAGGACCGCCGCCCTGAGCGCCAACCCTTTTCCCGACGCCTGCACACACTGTCCCAAGGTAAATGGGTGGTAGGTTTCAATATCCCGCATTTCTCACCGGGTTCCGTCGCGAGGGCCGCGAGATGTCGTGTTCGAATTCGGAATTCGGAATTCGGAATTCGGAATGCCGGCACGGATTTCGAATTTCGAATTTCGAATTTGCCACCCAACCCCCCACCGTAGTGTGCGGCGGAGGTGCCGTTTTTGACATTGTTTGCGCCCCGCCCCTCCAAGTCGAACCGATGTTGCGGGCAAACAATGTCAAGGGTGGCACCTCACGGGAAGCGCTCTGAGAAACGGGAGTTCACCGGAGGTGCCTGGCATCCCGATATGACGTTGTCCTCAACGTCATGTCGGCGTGCCTGGCATCCTCTCGCGGCAGCCCCTTCCCGGGGCACAATCATGGACGCGGGCAACAAAACAGGCAGAGCCGTCCGGGCACGGAGAGGGGTCAGGCGACGAGAAGCTCTTCGCCGGCGCGAACGAGCTTGAAGTAGAAGCCTTCGGCCGCCATCAGCTCGTTGTGGGTTCCCTGCT
>JAOZUP010000262.1 GCA_029938595.1 Thermoanaerobaculales bacterium
TGTCAAGGGGTGATTGGGTCTATCTGGAATCCGGTATCTGGAATCCGGTATCTGGAATCCGGTATCTGGTATCTGGTATCTGGTATCTGAAATCTGGTATCCGTGCGGATGGGCGGGCGGGGATATATATTGGTGGCCAGTTCGGCCGAACTCGAGCAGGAGGTATGTGCCATGAAACGGAGAGGATTCGCTCCACTGACGTTCGCGGTAGTCCTCGCAATGATGACGGCATCTGCACCAGCCGCGGACCGGCGATCCATCGGGGTCTCGCCGCGAATTCCCGACCGCCGGGTCCAACCGATTTCCATGGCCGATCGGTCGATTGCGCTTCAGGCCCTCGATAACTGCGACCAGGCCCACGAATATCTCATCGAGGTGGCGGTGGAGCGGGTCCTCGAGTACCGCTACAACTGGTGGTACCTCGTGCCGTGGGCGGGCGCCGGAGGGGACCGCGAAGCAGCCGACGTCCCGAGCGACTACACCACCACCAACAACCAGGAGCAGGGCGTCGACGAGCTCGACATCATCAAGACCAACGGAACTCACCTCTATGCGACCGAGGGCGACACCCTCCACATCATGCGGTCCTGGCCCGCCGAGGGCACGGTGGAGCTCGCCACCGTGGCGGCCGGTGACTCCGCACAAGGGCTCTTCCTCCGTGGGAACCGCATCCTGGTCGCATCGCAGTCCTGGAATGGCGACGACGGTTTTCTTCGCAACTCCGGCGGAACCCGCCTCGAGCTGTACGACGTGACCCACCCATGGAATCCGAGGGTGCTCCGAACTGTCGATATCGAGGGGTGGCTGGTCGACGCCCGCCTCATCGACGGCGATCTCTACGGGGTCGTCAGGTCGCAGATCGAGCTGCCGGGCGAGCTGTGGGATCTCGCCCAGCGCGACGATCTGGCGCTGCCCGATCTGCCATGGGACGCCACCGACGCCGAGCGTGAGCGAATCCTCGCCGAGGCGCGGGCCATTCTGACGCCACACGTGGTCGAGATCATGGCCGGAACCCCGATCGATGATCTTCTGCCACAGATGCGGGACCGCACCCCGAACAACCCCGAGGCGCCGATCCAGCCGCTTCTCGAGTGCAGCTCGCTGTACCGGCCCGCCAAGGCCTCGAACTGGTCGGTCCTGTCGGTCATCCACCTCGACCTCGACGAGGCCGGGCCGGTGTCGGCGGTCGGCCTGCTCGCCGACGGCTGGACGGTCTACGCGTCGGCGACCAACCTCTACGTGGCACAGACCAGCGACCGGTGGTGGTGGGGCTGGGGTTGGACACCGCCCGAGATGACCACCACCATCCATCTCTTCGAGCTCGACCCATCCCTCCCCGCTCCGATTCAGTATGCGGCGTCCGGAGCGGTCGATGGTTGGCTCCTCGACCAGTTCGCGCTCTCGGAGCACGACGGGTATCTGCGCGTCGCCACCACCGAGTTCGACTGGTGGTGGGGCAGTACCGACGACGAGGAACCGGCGAGCTCGGTGACAGTCTTGACCGACGACGGCCGGGGAAACCTCCGCAAGGTGGGCCACGTGGGCGGCCTCGGCCCTGGCGAGCAGATCTTTGCGGTCCGCTTCATGGGGACCAAGGGATACATCGTGACCTTCGAACAGGTGGATCCGCTCTACACTCTCGACCTCTCTGATCCGACCCGGCCCGAAGTTGTCGGCGAGCTCAAGGTAACCGGATTCTCGTCCTATCTGCACCCCGTCGGCGACGACTGGCTGCTCGCGGTGGGAATGGAGGCCGACGAGGAGGGTAGGATCCTCGGCCTCGCGGTCAGCGTATTCGACGTCCGCGACTTCGCCAATCCCACCCTCGCCCACCGTTACCTGGTCGAGAGCGGGGACGACACCTGGTCGTGGTCCGAGGCCCTGAACGACCACCACGCCTTCACCTACCACCGCGGAGTCCTGTCGATTCCGGCATATATCGATGGCGCAGAGGGAAGGTTCAGTGGGTTGCTCGTACTGGCCGTGGACCCGGAGGAGAGAATCCACGAGCTCGGACGGGTCGACCACCAGGACCTCGGAGGCGGCACCTATGACCCCTGGATGCGGCGCAGCGTCTACATCGAGGACGCGCTGTACTCGCTGTCCTCTGCCGGCGTGAAGGTGAATCACCTCTACAACCCCGAAGTCGAGTTGGCGAAGGTGGTGTTTGGGGAGTAGGGCGCAGATTTCGGATTTCGGATTTCGGATTTCGGATTTGCCGGCCACGCACCCGAAGAACCACAGAGGCACAGAGAGGACACAGAGTATTTCTTGACTGGGCCTCGAGGCAACTGTGATATGCCCACCAATCCTTGGAAGAAATATGAGTTTTGAGTTCCCAACCAGCCCTCCCCCGGCTTTGGTCCCCTCCCGGAGCCCCCTTGTCGGCGTGGCACTGTTGCGGAGGGGCTCATCGCGAGGCGTTCGGTATGCAGCAGCCCGCCGGCGCGCCGCAGGCGCGCAGCGTTGGAGGATGGCGGGACCGAGGAACACTTGTGTTCCGAGGGCACGCCTTCCGAGAACGCGTGGCCGCGGCTGGAGACCGTGGCCGGCGGGCGGGAACGGGCACGGGGACGGGTGGGGATACAATGCTCTTCCGGAGGATGAGATGACCGAGCCTGTTTTGACTGTCGAGCTGACTGAGCTGCCCGAGCCCAAGGATTTCGAGCCCGGGATCCGCCGGGCTCCGAATCGCGGCTATGACCTCAACCGCCACGACACCATCGTCGCCCTCAAGAACGCGCTGCGTTACGTGCCGGAAGAGCACCACGAGGTGGTGGCGCCGGAGTTCCTCGAAGAGCTTCGCACCCGGGGCCGGATCTACGGCTATCGTTACCGGCCCGCGGGCAAGATCACCGGCAGGCCCATCGACACCTACATTGGCTGCATCACTGAAGCAAAGGCCATGCAGGTGATGATCGACAACAACCTCGACCTCGAGATCGCCCTCTACCCCTACGAGCTGGTGACTTATGGCGAGTCCGGCCAGGTCTGCCAAAACTGGATGCAATACCTGCTCATCAAGCGCTACCTCGAGATCATGGACGACACCCAGACTTTGGTTGTCAGTTCCGGCCACCCGCTCGGGCTCTTCCCCTCACGCCCCGAAGCGCCCCGCGCCATCATCACCAACGGCCTCATGGTCGGGCTCTTCGACACACCGGAAGATTTTCACCGCCTGGCCGCCCTGGGCTGCGTCAACTACGGCCAGATGACCGCCGGCGGATGGATGTACATCGGCCCCCAGGGCATCGTCCACGGCACCTACATCACGCTGCTCAACGCGGGTCGTCTCTACCTCGGAGTCCCCGACGACGGCAACCTCGCGGGAAAAACCTTCATCACCTCGGGGTTGGGCGGAATGTCGGGCGCGCAACCGAAGGCCCTGGAGATCGCCGGCGGCGCCGGCATCGTCGCCGAGGTCGACCCATCACGGGTCGAGACCCGCCACTCGCAGGGCTGGGTGTCAAAAGCCACCGACGACCTCGAGACCTCGGTCCGCTGGATGCTCGACGCGGCCGGAAAAGGTGAGGCCCTGTCCATCGCATACCAGGGCAACATCGTTGACCTCCTCGAGTACCTCGATGCGAATGACATCTCAGTCGACCTCTACTCCGACCAGACCTCGTGCCACGTGCCGTATGACGGCGGCTACACGCCGGCGGGCATGACCTTCGACGAGGGGCGCGAGCTGCTGGCTTCCGACCGCGAGGGCTTCGCGAAGTTGGTGGACGAAAGTCTGATCCGCCACTTCAGCGTGCTCAAGAGCTTGACGGACAAGGGCGCGAAGTTCTGGGACTACGGCAACGCCTTCATGAAGGCGGTCTTCGACGCCGGCGCGTCGGAGATCACGAAGAACGGCCACGACACCTCGGAGGGCTTCATCTGGCCCTCCTACGTCGAGGACATCATGGGCCCGATGTGCTTCGACTACGGCTACGGACCCTTCCGTTGGGTGTGTCTGTCGGGCAAGGCCGAGGACCTGGGGAAGACCGATGCCGCCGCGATGGGCTCCATAGACCCCAACCGACGCGGCCAGGACCGCGACAACTGGCAGTGGATCCACGACGCCGAGGCCAACGCGCTGGTGGTCGGCACCCAGGCGCGGATCCTCTACGCCGACGCCGAGGGTCGCACCGCCATAGCGCGCGAGTTCAACCGCATGGTGCGCGAGGGTGAGATAGGACCGGTGATGATGGGCCGCGACCACCACGACACCGGCGGCACCGACTCGCCTTACCGTGAGACCGCAAACATCTACGACGGCTCGAACACCGTCGCCGACATGTCGCACCAGTGCTGGGCCGGCAACGCCGCCCGCGGTATGACCATGGCGGTGCTGTCAAACGGCGGCGGGGTCGGTACCGGCAAAGCGATCAACGGTGGTTTCGGGCTGGTGCTCGATGGCTCCGAGCGGGTCGACCGCATCCTCGACACAGCCCTCGAGTGGGACGCCATGGGCGGCGTAGCAAGACGCGCCTGGGCAAGAAACAACAACGCTATCGCAACCGTCGAAGAGTGGAACCGAGCCAACGCCGCCAGAGGGCATGTCACCGTACCGCGAGTCGCCAGTGAGACGCTCTTGGACCGCCTAATCGGGTAAATCCGATCCCTATTTTCTTTTGTTCGGCCCGCAGCTCCGAGCTGCGGGACGAAGAAAAGAACCACGGTGAACTAAACTAGTCACGTGGATGCCTTCATCGCCCACCTGCCTCCCGAGATCTTCGGCTTCGTGCTCACGCTCGGTCTCTCTCTTCTGAGCGGGTTCGAGCGCGAGGAGCACGAGCCTGACGGCATCGGTGGGGTACGCACATTCCCGATCATCGGGCTCGGCGGCTTCCTCCTCATCGCCGGATTCCCGGACACCGCCATTCCCTTCGCCCTCGGTCTGGTAGTCATGGGCGGGCTGGTGGCCATGTCGCACTGGTTCTCGCTCCTAAAGGGCGAACCGGGCATCACCACCGAGGCCGCAGCCCTTCTGATGTTCACTATCGGCGGCTGTGCCGCCAAGGGCCTGTACTGGATTGCCATCGCCACCGGCGTGGTGGCGGTGATCCTGCTGCAGGAGAAACGATTCTTGGAGGGGTTGGCCAGTCGGCTTCCCCGCCACGAAATGCGCACTCTGCTCCGCTTCCTGCTCCTGGCGGCCGTGATACTGCCGGTAGTCCCCAACCGCGACTTCACGGTCTTCGAGATCAACCCCTTCAAGATCTGGCTGGTGGTGGTGGCGGTATCGGGCGTGTCCTACATCAGCTACCTGTTGCGGCTGTGGTGGGGCGAGGATCGCGGTCTGATCATCGCCGGACTCCTCGGCGGCGCCTACTCGTCCACGGTCACCACCGTTGTTCTGGCTCGCCAGTCCAAGAAGCGCGAACTCTGCGCGGTCGGCTTCGCCGGCGCCATCGTCGCCGCCACCGGCATGATGTACATTCGGCTGTGGGTCCTCCTGCTCTTGTTCGCCGCCCCGCTCGCCTACCGACTGACATCGATTTTCTGGGGTCTGGGGTTGGCGGCCATCGTCGTCGGCTCCTTGCTCGCGCGAAGCCTCAATGTCGATGAAAAATGCGATTTCGACCCCGACACTCGGCGCCGCGACGGCAACCCACTCGAGATGACCTCGGCGTTCACCTTTGCCGCCATCTTCCTCGCAGTCCTCGTCGCCACCAAGTTCGTGGCCGAACAGTTCGGAAACACAGGTGTCCTGGTGATGGCGGGGATCATGGGCGCCGCCGACGTCGACCCATTTATCCTCGGTCTCACCCAGACCCTCGGCACCGGTCTCGATATCGGCACCGCCGCGCTGGCAGTGGTGATCGCCTCGGCGGTCAACAACCTCATGAAGGGGATCTACGCCGTCATCTTCGGGTCGAGGCGAACCGGTCGCCTGAGCTTCTCCATCCTCACGATGTTCGGCGCCGTCAGCGTCGTCCTTTTCCTTCTTTTCTGATCCCCCCATTTGTCCGTTTTTGGGGGCGGGTATGAGACTATCGATTCCCATGAACATACAAAAGGTCCTCCCATTCGGTTTGTGTTTGTTGCTGGCCGCCATGACCGCGTGTTCTGACAAAGGGGCTGAGATGATCAAATCGAGTACCACCG
>JAOZUP010000263.1 GCA_029938595.1 Thermoanaerobaculales bacterium
GTCGAGGTCGAGCGCGACCGACAAGCGCTCGCGCTTGGAGGGCGCGGCGACCGAGGCCGCGTGGCCGCGGGCGAAAGCCCGCGGACGGCGGGCGGGCACGGGCAGGGGCGCGGGCACGGGCACGGGTTAGGGCCGAGTGGGGATACAATGAGTAGCGATGTCGATGCAACGAATCGGACGTTATGAGATCGAAAAGACCCTCGGCCGAGGCGCCATGGGGGTAGTCTACCTCGCCCGTGATCCGCTCATCGACCGCCAGGTTGCCCTGAAAACTCTGCGGGTGGACCTCGATGCCGAGCACGCGGATGAGTTCCGCGAGCGTTTCGTGCGCGAAGCCCGGGCCGCAGGCAAGCTCAACCACCCCGGCATCGTCACCGTCCACGACGTGGGCGAGGACCCCGAGTCGGGTCTGATGTACATCGCGATGGAGTACCTCCAGGGCCGCGATCTCAAGGAACTCCTCGCATCCGGCCACCAGTTCCGGCCATCCGAGGTCGCGCGGATCGCCGCCGACGTCGCCGTCGCCCTCAGCTACGCCCACTCGCTGGGCGTCGTCCATCGCGACATCAAGCCGGCCAACATCATCCTCTCGGACAACGGCTCGGCCAAGATCACGGACTTCGGAATCGCCCGCCTCGAGGCATCCAACCTTACCGTGGACGGCCAGTTCATCGGCACGCCGAACTTCATGTCCCCGGAGCAAATCACCGGCAAGAAGGTCGATGGCAGGTCCGACATTTTCTCGCTCGGCGTGGTGCTCTTCACCCTGCTCACCGGGCAACGGCCTTTCGCAGGCGACACGATGCACGAAGTCACCCTCCGCATCGTCCAGGAGGCGAGCCCGATCCCCTCCACCTTGGGCGAGGACATCCCGGCGGCCCTCAATCCCATCGTCCTGAAGTGTCTCGAGAAGGATCCCGAACGCCGCTTCCAGACCGGTGATGAGCTGGCAAAGGTGCTCGGGGCGGTTGCGCGGTCGCTCGTGCAGCGGGCGCCGGGCGACGCCGGCAGGACCAACGTGCACCAGCCGGACCTGGCAACCCGAATCCACGCTGAAGCGCCCCCGGTTGCGCAGCCGCAGTCTCGTCGCGCAGCCTTCGTAGCGGGGGCCCAACGATGGTGGGGGGAGCTGCGCCTTCCCGAATGGATGCGGTGGGAGGTGGAGTCGCGTTGGGCTTGGAGCATTCTCGCGCTCTCCGGCCTGCTCCTTTTCGTCACCATCTTCGGGCTGCGGACCATGATCGACCACGGTCCTTTCCTCGGCCCATCCGAATCCACAACCCGAAATCTCAACACGGTCGTCGGCTTGCTGCAGACCGCCCGCGACCGCCTTCGCGCCGGAGATCCAGCACAGGCTCAAGAAGCCGTCCGCTCAGCCCTGGATCAAGTTCCAACGTCGCAGGCCGGCCGGGCACTCGCGCGCGAAATCCGTACCGCGATCGAAGCCGAACGCACCAGCGAGGCCAACCAGCGACGCGTTACGGCTCTGGTGACCGAGGGCCGGCAGCTGTATCGCGAACGCAGTTATGGAGACGCCGGCGATCGCTTCCGAGAGGCCCTCGATCTCGACCCGATGAACGAGATCGCGACCGACTACCTCGAGCTGGCCGAAGAGAGGATGCGGACGGCCCGGGCACGCCGCTCGCAGTCGTCGACCTCGCGCGCCTCGAGCCCAAATGCGCTGGCGGTCGAGCCCGCACCCGAGACAACTCCGGTCGCCGGGATCGCGCGCATCACCCTCACCTTCGACTCCCCCATCAGCTCCGGCGCGGTTTCCGTCACCCTCGACGGCGAGTCTCTCGTGGACGTCCCCTTCAATTTCTCGTCGACCGGGTTCCTCGGGTTCAAACGCAAGGGCCGCGGCACCCTCAAGCGGGTGATCTTGACCCCGTCGGGCCGGCACACCGTGGGCGTCCAGCTCGTCGGGTCCAAGCAAGGCGCCATCGGTTCGGCGAGCTTCGATCGGGATCTCGCCCCCGACAGCCACTGGACCCTGCGGGTCGATCTCCCCGACAAAAGCTCAGAGCTCAACTTCTTCCTCGTGAAAGCCACGAGGTGAGCAGCCTGCGGCAATTGCAGCTCGAGACCTCTTGGGGCCAGCTGAACCTCGTCGGGGGTTCGCGGGCCGGCGACGGCACCCTGATCCTCCTCCCCCAGCTCCATCTCGCTCTCGACGCCGGCCGCGCCCACCGCGCGCTCCCTCCCATGACCACCGTCCTCGTGAGCCACGGCCACATGGACCACCTCGGCGGCATCGCCTACTGGGCCAGCCAGCGCCATCTGCAGTCGATGGGCCCCGCGCGGCTTATCGTGCCTCACCAGATCGCGCCCGGGGTGAGGGAGCTGCTGGCCACTCACGCCCGCCTCGAGGGTGGCCGTCCGTATGACCTCGAGCTGCTGTCGGTGAGCGCGGGAGACGTCCGGCCCCTGCGTAGGGACATGGAGCTGGCGTTTTTTGAAACCGACCACTGGGTGCCCACCCTGGGCTCACGACTCGTGTGGCGGCGTCAACATCTGCTGCCGGCACTAGGAGATCTCCCCGGCGAGGAAATCGCCCGCCGCCGCCGAGCCGGAGAGATCGTCACCGAAGAGCTCTCGACCCATCTCCTCGCCTACTGCGCTGACTCCGGCCCCGGCATCTTCGAAGCCGGACCGGAGGTTCTGGCGTCTGAGGTGCTGCTCATCGAGTGCTCGTTCTTCCGCCCCGTGGACCGGGAACGAGCCGCTCGATACGGTCACATGCACATCGAGGACGTTCTTACGCACATCGAGCGCCTGGGCTGCCGTCACCTCGTCATGCTCCACCCGTCACGGCGCCACCGGCTGCGCGAGGTGGAACGGATCCTCGACGAACGCCTCCGCCCACTCCTCGACTGCTCCCTCCGCCACCTCATGATCGACTGGGATTGAGGACCGTCCGCCCACATCGCAAACACGAAGACACAAAGACACGAAGAAATCACAAAACAACACACCCGCCCTCGGAGAAAACCGCAGATCACGCAGATAGACGCAGATGGTCCCGTGGGAGACTCGAGCACGTGGCGAGGTCCCGGCCGTTGTCGGACAACGGCCGGGGACCGCTGAGCCTGAATAACCGCTCCGAAAGCAAGCTTTCGTCACGGTTTTCCGGCCCAGCGGCCTGCGCTCTCGAAGAGCGCAGCCCTCGCCACTCCCCCTCTTTATTCGATCGGAGGGAGGGGCCCGGATTCCTCCCAGCCTGAGAAAGGTAACGCGGAACCGGCGGGCTTCGCACCGGTGGGCGGCGATCGTCAGATCGCCGACTGTTCCGCCGCCAATTCTCGGCACTGCAACATCAAGAAGACTATCTGCGTTATCTGCGGGCAAATTGCGATGGGTGGGTGTGGACCTTCGTGTCTTCGTGTCTTCGTGTTTGCGATGTCCTCTGTGTTTCTCTCTGTGCCCTCTGTGCCTCTGTGGTTTTCTTGGTGGTGAGACCTCAGCTCTCGAAATCGCCGGCGGCGGTCATGACGAGCTTCTCGGGGTGGAGATGGGTGCGGATGGCGTCGATCACCTGATCGCGATCGACGGCAAGAATCTCCTCCGGAAAGCGGTCGAGGCGCTCAACCGACTCGCCGGCGGTGAGAGCCGTCACCAGCTCACGCGCGACACCGGCGTTGGTCGCGAGTCCGACCCGGTAGCCGCCCGCCAATGCCGTGCGCTCGTCCGCCAGCTCCTCCTCGGTCGGGCCCTCGGCGACGTACTCGGAGATCACCGCCCGGCTCAGCTCCACGGCGCGCCCGAGGTTGTCCGCCGACACGCCAAGCGACACCGCCCACGGCCCCGCTACGTGGAGGGTGCCGAAAAAGCGGCTGTAGATCCCGTAAGTCAACCCCTCTCGGTCGCGTACCGCAACCCCGAGCCTCGAGGTCAGGGTCGACTGGCCGAGGCAGGAGTTGGCGAGCACCGCCGCCGGGTAGTCGGGCGCACTGCGCAGAAGGTGGCCACCGTGACCGAGAAAGACGTCGAGGTTGGGACGGTCCGCAATCTGGATCCGTTCCTCCGAGGGCTCGGTATCCTTCTCCTCCGGGATCACCGGGTCGACTCCGCCCGCCCCTTCCCAGCCCTTGAGCTGCTCTTCGAACAGCGAGGCGACCCGGCCCGGCTCGACATCTCCCACCACCGCCAGCGCGAGGCTCGAGGGACCGTAGGTCGCGCCATGGAAGGCGACGAGGTCCTCACGAGACAACGACCGAACTTCTCGCTCACGGGCCTCGATTGTACGCCGTTGGAGAGGGTGCCCGTCGGGGTAGATCGCCCGGGTCAGTGCAGCGAAGGCAAGCGCGTGGGTCTCCTGGCGCTCCCGCACGAGGCTGCCGAGGACCTGCTCGCGCAGCTTGTCGAGCTCCTCAGACGGGAAGGTGGGGCGCCGCAGCACCTCGATCAGGAGACCCGCCAGACGCGGCAACTCCTCGGCCAGCCCCTGGGCGGAGAAGGAGACGGTGATGGGGGCGCCGGCGGAGGCCCGAACCATCAACTGCAGCCCGTGGTCCTCGAGCTCCCGCGCGAGCTCGATGCGCCCGTAGTCGGCCGTCCCGCGGTCGAGCATGGCGGCCGTGAGGCCCGGCACCGAAAAGCGCCCGTCGGCGGCAAGGGCCGGGCCCGCGCGCAGGGTGCCGGCGAGGGTCACCGTGGGCGCGTGCGGGTTGGCCAGCACCACGAGCCTGCCACCGCCGGCGAGGCGGAGGCTCGTCACCCGCTCCGAGAACGGCTGCCCAGATGTCATGCCGCACCTCCTGATCCGTCTGTCGAGCCGCCGCCGTTCTCCGGCACGAACCGACCCACCGTGAGGTTGAGGTCGCCGAGGTAGGAGGCCGCTACCCGCTGCAGGTCGTCTGCCGACACCGCCTCGACGAGCTCGAGCTCGCGCAGAAAGCGCCGCCAATCGCCCATCGCCACCGCCTCCGTCATACCGGTCATGATCTGGCCGGGCGACTCGTGGTGGAAGGCGAGGTCGGTACGGGTCTGAGCCAGCGCACGGGCGACCTCGTCGTCGCTCGGCGGCGCCGAGGACAGTGCACCCACCTCGGACCGGATCTCTCCCTCGACCTCGGTCGGATCGACTCCGGGGGCGACGGTCGCGAAGATCTGAAAGACGCCGGGATCGTGGAGCTCCATCGCGAAGGCGTGAACGCCGAGACAGCGGTTGGTCTCGACCAGACGCTGGTGGAGGCGAGACATCACTCCGTCGCTCAGGATCTGGGTCAGCACCGACAGCGCCGGCAGGTCAGGATGGAGGCCCTCGGGGATGTGCCAGGTCAGGGCGAGACTCGCGAGCTCCCCGGCGCGGTGCACGGCAAAGCGTCGTTCGCCCCGCTGCGCCCCCTCGCGGACCGTCGGCGCCGGGAAGGGGCCCGGCGCCGGCTGAAGCGCACCGAATCCGGTCTCCACGTTGGCGAGCGCGGTGTGGTCATCGATGTCACCGACAACGATCACGGTTGCGTTGTCGGGATGGTAGTAGGTGTCGTAGAAGCGGCGCAGAACCTCGGAGCTGATTTGCTCGACGTCACCGCGCCAACCGATGGTCGGGTGATGGTACGGATGCTCGAGGAAGGCGAGGGCGAAGGACGACTTCATCAGGAGGTCGAAGGGCTCGTTCTCCCCCGAGTCGAGCTCGTTGAGGATCACCGTGCGCTCGCTCTCGAGATCCGAATCACGAACCAGCGCGCCACGCATCCGGTCTGATTCGATGTCGACCGCCAACGGCAGCTCGTCGACCGGCAGAATCTCGTAGTAGTTGGTCCGATCGAGCCACGTGGTCGCGTTGAAGGCCGCCCCGACCCGGTGCAACCGGCGAGCTATCTCGGTGCCGCTCTCGCGGTTGTACTTTGCCGTGCCCTTGAACATGAGGTGCTCGAGGATGTGGGTGGCGCCGGTATGTCCGGGCAGCTCGTTCCGCGAGCCCACCCGGTAGACGACGCCGAAACCGACCACCGGCGCCACCGGCGTCGGGCAGGTGAGCACCTCGAGGCCGTTGCCGCGATGACGCCACGCGCTGACGCCGCCCTCGCGCTCGATGAGATCGAATTCACCTGTCATCGCCAACCCCGCCAGCCTTCCTCCC
>JAOZUP010000264.1 GCA_029938595.1 Thermoanaerobaculales bacterium
CGGTGATTCGCCTGGGGTCATTTTCAATCTCTCGGTGGGTTATGACCTCGAAGGTATCCGCCGACCTAATATGCAGACGTACCTCGACCGGATGGAGGACGCGGGCGACGATCTCGGGCGCTGTCTCGAGGTGGTCGGCCTCCGGTTCCCTGAGATCGCCGAGGTAGAGGTTCCGCGGCGGATTTCAGATAACGTGACCCTGTCCACCATGCACGGCTGCCCCCCGGAGGAGATCGGCGCGATCTCCGAGTACCTCCTCCGCGATCGTCGCCTCCACACCAGCGTCAAGCTCAACCCGACCCTTCTCGGAGCCGGCGAGGTCCGGCGCATCCTCGATCACGAGCTCGGCTTTGGCGATGTCGAGGTTCCGGACGAGGCGTTCGCCCACGACCTGGACTATCCGGATGGGCTGGCATTGATTGACCGGCTGCAGAAGGCCGCCGCGGCATGCGATCTGGATTTCGGAATCAAGCTCACCAACACCCTCGAGGTCAGGAACCACCGAGGAGTTTTCGACCCCGCCGAACAAACGATGTACCTGTCGGGGCGGCCGCTGCACGCCCTCACCGTCAACCTTGCCCGGCGGCTCACCGAGGATCTGGAGCCCCCGCTGCTGCTGTCATTCTCCGGCGGTGCCAATGCCGACAACACGTCCTCGCTGCTCCGCGCCGGGATGCGGACGGTGACCGTCTGCTCGGACCTGCTGCGCCCGGGCGGCTACCTGCGGTTGGGGCAGTACCTCGAGAATATTGACGCGAGCATTTCCGCAGAAGGGGCCGAGACCATCGCCGGGTTCATCTCATCCGGTGCACCACCGGACCTCTCACCATGGGATGCCGCCGCGTTCCACCTCGCGACCTACGCCGACGCCGTGCTGTCGGATCCATCACTTCACAAGGAAACCTTCGAGCGCACCCACACCAAGACCCCACGCCGGCTCGCTCCCTTCGACTGCATCGTGGCCCCATGCACCGACATCTGCGACGTCGATCAGAACGTCCCCGAGTACATGCGGCGAGTTCGCGAAGGGGACCTCCAAGGCGCCGCGGCCGTCACCCGCGTCGACAACCCGCTGGCCTCGATGCTCGGCCGCACCTGCCACCACCCCTGTGAGCCGGTGTGCCTGCGCACACACATGGAACAGCCGCTCGCCATCCGCGAGATCAAGCGCTACATCACCGACCACGAGGCGGCACCCTCCTTCGCGTTGCCCACAACCACCTCGCGTCCGCCCGTCGCCGTCATCGGCGCCGGCCCCTGCGGTCTCGGTGCCGCCACCCTTCTCGCCCGAGCCGGTCATCCCGTGACGATATTCGAGGCGGGGCCGGCCGCCGGCGGCATGGTCTCGGCGACCATCCCCGATTACCGGGCACCGGGACACGTCATCGATCGTGACCTCGAACACCTCGGAGCGCTCGGGGTCGAGATTCGCTACGGACAGGAGGTCGGCACGAACATTACTATCGAGTCGTTGCAGGCCGAGAGTTTCTCTTCGATCGTGGTCGCCATCGGTGCCAGGCGGGGGCTGCGCCTCGGCATCGACGGCGAGGACTCCAGGGGGGTCCTCGACGGCCTCGACTTCCTACGCGCAGCCCGCTCCGGCAAACCTCCGAGCGTCGGGGAACGCATCGGAATCATCGGCGGCGGCGACGTGGCGATGGACTGCGCCCGCACCGTCCGCCGTCTGAGCGATGGCGAGGTTACGCTCTTCTACCGTCGCACCCGCGCCGAAATGCCCGCCCAGAACGAGGAGATTTGCGACCTCCTCGCCGAGGGTGGTGTGCTCGTCGAGCTCGTTTCGCCACGCCGAGTCATCGCCCCGAACGGCCGGCTCCAGGCAGTGGAAATGGCAGCGATGCGGCTTGGCGAACCAGACGAATCCGGAAGGCGCCGACCGGTGGAAATCGAGGGCGGCGAGCACGAGGTGCCGCTCGACACGCTTATCGTCGCCATCGGCCAACGACCAGATCTCGGGGTCTTCGGCGACCGTGAAGTCGCTCTCACCCCGGCCGGCTATCTGGACGTCGCCCCCCAGACCCTCGAGACCTCCCTACCGGGCGTGTACGCGGGCGGCGACATCATCGGCGACGGTCCGTCCAGCATCGTCAAGGCCTGCGGCGACGGCCAGCGCATCGCGGAAGCGATCATTGCGCGCGGGGATGCGGCCGAGAGAGGCAGAGAGGCATCGGCCGCCGCCTGGCCGGATTTCGACGCCGTTGATCTACTGCGGCGTCGGGCACGGATCGAGCCCCGCGTGGAGATTCCGCACCGCGCTCCCGAAGGCCGGGGCGACTTCGCCGAGGTCGTTCTCACCCTTTCCGACGAGGCGGCTCGCCGGGAAGCTGCGCGCTGCCTCGACTGCGATCTCATGTGCTCAACCTGCGACGGCGTCTGTCCCAACCGGGCGATCCTCACCTACACGACACGGCCCACGAGGCTCGCCATCCCCCAGCTTCGGATGGAGAACGGCGAATCGAAAGTTCTGCCACCTGTTGACTTCGAGGTGACTCAGGGCCCGCAGGTGGCGATACTCACCGACGCCTGCAACGAGTGCGGCAACTGCGTCACCTTCTGTCCGACCGCCGATCGCCCATGGCGCGACAAGCCCCGCCTCTATCTTCACCGAGGTGACTTCGAGGAGCAGAACGACAACGCTTTCATGCTGATCAGCCGCGACCGGGCTCGCGGGCTGCAGGCACGGTTCGACGGAGGGCTTCACCAACTCATCGAGATCAACGGCGCCCTGAGCTACACTTCACCTGCAATCAATCTCCGTATGGATCCGGAAACGCTTGCCGTCCTTGAATCCACCGTCCGTGATCATTTGGCCGCCGACGAGTTCGTGAAGGCCAACCACCTGGGCGCGATGATCACACTCCATCGAGCGTTCGCAGAATCGATGCCCGAGTTTCCATTGGTGGAGGCTCATCCGGAGTGGTTACTGGACGGTTCGATCAATCCAACGCTCGATAATCAGGAGCACTGATCGCTATCGCTATCGGGATCGCTATCGCTATCGCTATCGCTATCGCTATCGATGAAAAACACGATGTTTCGATCTTTCGATTCCGATACCGATAGTGATTGCGATAGCGATGGAGCGTTCGAGCGTGGAAGCGAAAGAGACCCGCGCTCCCGGAATGGAAACGGACCGGGTTAAACTGTTCCCACCATGCGAACCCGTTACGTCAACCTCCGCATCCCGACCGAGGGAAACGACACCGATTCCGTCGAGCTCGTCGTCGAGGACGGGCGTTTCGAGGAGATCCTGCCCGCCGACTCCGAAACCGCCGCCGGCGACGAGCACTGGGTCAACCTCGACGGCGCCCTCGTTCTTCCCGGCGCCATTGACGGCCACGTTCACTTCGACGATCCAGGTTTCACCCATCGTGAGGATTTCGCGAGCGGCACCGCTGCCGCGGCCGCCGGCGGCGTGACCTGCGTGGTCGACATGCCCTGCACCTCGTTGCCGCCCGTCACCGACACCGATACGCTCGAGAACAAGCTCAAGATCATCGCTCCCAAGGCGCACGTGGACTACATGCTGTGGGGCGGGGTCTCCGGCAATATGATGACCGACAGCCGGTGGCGAAAAAAGCTCTCCGATCTCGTGGACTCTGGTGTTGCTGCGATCAAGATCTACATGCTCTCGGGGATGGACACTTTTCGCGATCTCACCTCCGGCGAAATCCTCGATGTCCTCGAGCAGACGCACCGCCTCGGCATCCCGGTCGGCGTGCACGCCGAAGACAGTTCGATCGTCGACGAGCTCACCCGGCGCGCCGCCGAACGAGGAGAAGACTCGCCCAGAGCATACGCAGCTTCGCGACCGCCGGCCGCCGAGGCATCGGCGGTGTTGGCGGTGATCGAGGCCTGCCGCGCCACCGGTGCTCGGGTCCACATCGTCCACCTCGCGGCCGGCGAAGCCCTCGATGCCGTCAGTGCGGCCCGCTTCGAGAATCTCCCGATCTCGGCCGAAACCTGCCCCCATTACCTCGAGTTCACGATCCAGGATTTCGAGCGCCTCGGTTCGGTCCTCAAGACCGCTCCGGTGGTCAAAGGAGAGGTCGATCGAGAACGTCTGTGGCAGGGGCTTGTCAGCGGGGAGATCTCATTCGTCGCCACCGATCACGCGGCCGGACGCTGGCCGGAGGAGAAGGAGACGGGCTCCATCTGGACCGATTACGGGGGCGTGCCGGGGGTCGAGCTGATGCTGCCGTACCTCTACTCCCAGGGGTTCAGCACCGGCCGTATCACGCTCCAGCGATTGACCGAGCTCGTCTCTTCTGAACCGGCGCGGTTCTTCGGCATCAACCACCGAAAGGGGTTCCTCCGCCCAGGCTACGACGCCGATTTCGTGGTTTTCGACGAGAATGACCGTTGGACCGTGCGGGCAAGCACCCTCCACAACCTCAACCGCTACACTCCGCTCGAGGGGCGTGAGCTGACCGGTCGAGTGCGCGCGACCTACGTGCGCGGACAGAGCGCCTTCGAACGAAGACTGGACGGCAGCGAGTTCTTCGCCCCCGCCGGCACCGGAGAGTGGGTGCGAAGGGGGTTGGTTTGAGTTCCGCTGCTCCTCCAGTCACCCTCCTGTACAACGGCACGGTTCTGACCGGCGGCAAAACCTCTGAGGTTTTCACCGACGGTGCGGTGGCGTGGTCCGGCGACCGGATCCTGGCCGTGGGACTGGAGTCGGACCTGACGGAGCGGTTCCCCGACGCCGGCCGGCTCGATGCACACGGCGGCATGATTCTGCCGGGCCTCATCAACCTCCATCACCACCTGTACTCCGCCCTCGCGCGGGGACTGGCGCCATCCTCGCCCGCGATCGACTTCGGCCAGATCCTCGACAAGCTGTGGTGGCGGCTCGACCGCGCCCTGACTCCGGAGACCGTGCGCCTGTCCGCGCTCCTCGGCGTCGCCGACAGCATCCGTTGGGGTTGCACGACCTTGTTTGACCATCACAGCTCCCCATCCTGCATACGCGGAAGTCTTTCAAACATCGCAGAGGTCATCGCCGAGGCCGGTCTCACGGCATTGCTGTGTTACGAGGTTTCGGACCGCAACGGACACCCCGAGGCAGTGGCCGGCCTGGTGGAGAACCTGACCTTCATCGACCGCCAGCGAAATCACCCGCGCCTGCGGGGAACCCTCGGGCTGCACGCCAGCTTCACCATCGAGGATAAGACTCTGGACGAGGCCGCAGACCGGCGTCCCGACGGCTGCGGGTGCCACATCCACGTCGCCGAGGACGCCCTTGACTTTCAGGTTTCCGAGGTCTCGTTTGGCGGCGCGCCCTTGCAGCGCCTCGAGGAGCGGGGGTTGCTCGACAACCGAGCGCTGCTCGTTCACGGCATCCATCTCACCTCCGAAGGCCGTGCCCAGATCACCAGGAACGATTCCGTTCTCATCCACTGTCCCGAGTCCAACGCCAATAACGGGGTCGGCCGGCTGGACGTCGAGCGCGCCGCCGCCGAGGGGTGCACCGTCGGCCTCGGAACCGACGGAATGTCCTCGGCCATGCTGCGATCTCTGCGGGCGGCGTTTCTCGCCCTCCGCGCCGGTCGGCGCGACCCGACGGCCGGGTTCGCGACCCTCCCGAGCATTCTCCACACCAACGCCCTGGTTGCGCGCCGTTTCTTCGACGAGCCTCTCCTTGGCGAGATCGCCCCCAAAGCCCCGGCGGACCTGTGTGTGGTGGACAGCCCCCCACCGACCCCCATCAACGCTGACAACGCCTTCGGCCACCTGGTGTACGGCGCCGCCGAAGCGCCGGTACGCCACACGATCGCCCACGGACGGGTGCTGCTCGAGGACTTCCGTCACACAACCCTCGACATTGCGGAGATCGTCGAGGGGGCTCGCATCGAGGCGCCAGGCCTGTGGGAGCGCTTCCATGCCATCGGCGACTCACCAGTCGGCAGGCTGCCGATCTAACGTTTGAACGTTCTACACCCCGAATCGGCGAAGTGCGGGCCGGACGCATCACAAGGCAGCCGAGACGGCTGCCCCACAAAGGAGCCGGGCTGTGTTGTGGGGCAGGCGTCCCGCCTGCCGTGCGGCCGCGATGATTG
>JAOZUP010000265.1 GCA_029938595.1 Thermoanaerobaculales bacterium
TGGTAGGCGCGCGCGGACTCGAACCGCGGACTTCATCCGTGTGAGGGATGCGCTCTAACCAACTGAGCTACGCGCCTTCACGGTTCCGTTCGCCCGTCCTTCTCATCATGTCGAGGTGGTGAGAAGGACGGGCTAGATGGTAGGCGCGAGCGGACTCGAACCGCTGACCCCTACCGTGTCAAGGTAGTACTCTAACCAGCTGAGCTACGCGCCTCCCGGGTATCTGAGATGAGCGGTCCCGACGAATCCGCCAAGAACCACATACTCAGAGACTATTGACAGGTGGTCCCCTGGACTCTTTCCGACCCGTCTTCGTCCCGTCTAAAATGCCAAAGATCGCCCCTCGAAAAGGGGGAGGGGATCATAACAACGGTTGTCCGAGCTGTCAATTAACCCTTGTGCTACCGTGGCTGTCATGAACGAAGATTTAGTCGTCGTCTACACCGCCCAGGGCGAGTTCGATGAAACCCAGGTGCGCTCTTTCCTCGCCGCCCACGATATCCCCACCTCCACCCGCGGCGAGGCCCTGCGCCACACCCACGGCCTCACCCTCGACGGATTGGGCGCTGTAGAGATCATGGTTGCGGCCGAGCACGAGGCCACTGCAAGGCAGCTCCTCGACCAGGCCGAGCGCGGCGAGTTCACGATCGAGTCGTGAGGCCCAGCTCCTCCATCTGGTGGGCATCGACCTCGGAGGGCGCCCGGGTCATGAGGCAGGTCGCCGAGGTCGTCTTGGGAAACGCAATCACGTCACGAATCGAGTCCCGCCCGGCCATCAACATCAGCATGCGGTCGAGACCGAGAGCGATGCCGCCGTGTGGAGGAACACCGTAACGGAAGGCCTCGAGCAGGAATCCGAAACGGGCCTCCGCCTCTGCCTTGTTGATGCCGAGAGCCGCGAACATCCGCCGTTGGACCTCGGGATTATGAATTCGGATCGAACCGCCGCCGAGCTCCACACCGTCCATGACAACGTCGTAGGCGCGCGCCCGCGCCGCGCCGGGGTCGCTCTCGAGGAGTTTTGTGTCGTCCTCGGTCGGTGCGGTGAAGGGGTGGTGCATGGCGTGAAAACGTTCTTCGCCCGAGTCCCACTCGAGGAGCGGAAAATCCGTGACCCAGAGAAAGTCGTGGCGATCCTCCGGTATGAGGCCGTGCTCGCGGGCGAGATGGGTCCGCAGGGCGCCGAGGGCGGCGAAGACGGTGCTTTCCGGTCCACCCACCACCAGCAGCACATCCCCCTCTTCGGCGCCGGCTGCATCGAGGAATCGCAGCACGCCGTCGTCACCGAGGGCCTTTTTCGCCGGCGACGCGACACCATCCGCGATGCGCTTGAACCACAGCACACCGGCCGCGCCATACGGTTTCACGAACTCCGAGAGGCCGTCGAGCTGCTTGCGCGACAGGCTCGCGCCACCCGGGAACACCAGACCTTTGACCCGGCCGTCGGCAGCCGCCTCCTCGAGCACCCTGAATCCACAGCCTTCGCACAGAGGACCGAGCTCCTCGAGCTCGAGGCCGAATCGAGTATCCGGGCGGTCCGATCCGAAACGTTCCATGGCCTCGTCATACGACAGGCGCGGGAACGTCGCCGGCGGTTCGATGCCGACGAGCGGGAAGATACGAGCGAAGAGACCTTCCACCAACGTGTAGATGTCCTCTTCGGTCACGAACGAGGCCTCCACATCCACCTGTGTGAACTCGGGCTGGCGGTCGGCGCGGAGATCCTCGTCCCGAAAACAGCGGGAAATCTGCATATAGCGTCCGAGACCTGCAACCTGGAGGAGCTGCTTGAAGAGCTGCGGTGACTGCGGCAGGGCATAGAACGACGACTTGTGGATCCGCGAGGGCACCAGGAAATCACGTGCGCCCTCGGGCGTCGAGCGGGTGAGTATCGGGGTCTCCACCTCAACGAAATCCATGTCGTCAAAGTAACGCCGGGTCGCGGCGACAACTTGGTGACGGAGGACGAGATTAGCGGTCATTTCCGGACGCCGCAGGTCGAGGTATCGATGAGTCAGCCGCAGCTCCTCCGATGCGTTGACCCGATCTTCGACGACGAACGGCGGGGTTTCAGCGGCCGTCAACACATTGAGCTCCTCGACTTTGACCTCGATCGCCCCGCTCGCCAGCTTGGGGTTGGCCTGTCCCTCGGCCCGCTCCCTCACCGTGCCGGACACCCGAACAACGTCCTCCGCCGAAAGCCTCTCGCCCTCGGCGACCATGGCCTCTTCAAAGACGAGCTGTAGCAGGCCGCTACGGTCCCTGAGATCGACAAAAACGAGACCCCCAAGATCCCGCCGCCGCCGCACCCAGCCCACCACCTCTACTCGCTCCCCAACCCTTGCCAGGTCGAGTGAAGCGCACCACGGTCGTTCCCACGCGCTCGTCGTCATGTGTCTCTCCGTTCCCGTTCCCGACGGAACGGTCGTTCAGGTCTGTCCATCCGAAGCTATCAGCCGTGCCACATACTCCGGCACCTCTTCAAGCTTGACTTTCTCCTGCTCGCCGCGATCGAGATCACGCACGATCGCGGCCTCCTCGGCAAGCTCGGTCTCGCCCACGATCACCGCCGCGCGGGCGCCAATCTTCCCCGCCCATTTGAGGCCCGCCTTGAGCGATCGGCCCGTGACCTCGGCCGGGGCCGAGATGCCGCGGTCAACGAGGCTCCGGGTGACGGCCAGGCCGGCAGCTGCCGTGTCCGCGCCGATCGGCAGCACCACCACGACCGGCCGCTCGAGCACCCGGCGGCGGAAGGACTCCGGCAGCACCTCAACCAATCGGTCCTCGCCGATCGCGAATCCGGTCGCCGCAACCTGTGAGCCTCCGAGATCTGAAATCAGGCGGTCGTAGCGCCCGCCGCCGCAGATCACCGTGTCCTCGCCCAGCTGCGGCGACACGACCTCGAATACGGTCCGCAAATAGTAGTCGATGCCACGCACCAGCCGCGGCGCTCGTCGGACCGGGATCTCGAGCAACGCGAGACCCGCCTCGACCGCATCAACGTGGGCGCGGGCCTCGTCGCTCACGACCTCGGCAACCGGCGTAGTGTCAGCCACCAACTCCCGGCAGCGCGCAACCTTGCAGTCGAGGATACGCAAGGGGTTGGCCTGCCACCGTCGCCGGCAGTCACCACACAGCTCCTCTTGATGAGGAGTGAGTTCGGCCTTGAGACCATCTATGAATCGGGGCCGATCCTCGGGGTCACCCAGGTTGTTGAGCACGATGATTAGATCGTCGAAACCGAGCTCCGAAAGGAATGTGTGGAGCACCACCAACACCTCGATGTCGGAGGCTGCCGTCTTCGCCCCGAGGAGCTCGATGCCAATCTGTGAGAACTGCCGGTAGCGGCCGCGCTGCATCTTCTCGTAACGGAACATCGGACCCAGATAACTGAGACGCACGGGCTGGGGGCGCTGCCCGAGGCCGTTCTCGATAAACGCCCGCGCCACGCCGGCGGTACCTTCCGGTCTGAGCGTGAGCGAGCGTCCCTTGCGATCGGCAAAGGTGTACATTTCCTTGCTGACGATATCCGTGTCCTCACCGACCGAACGCACGAAGAGCTCGGTCGCCTCCAATAGCGGCAGACGAATTTCGTCGTAACCGAAGCCCGAGAACACTTTATGAGCCACCGTCTCGACCTCGACCCAAAGACGCGAATCGGGCGGCAGAATGTCCCGCGTTCCCTTGACCTTTTGAATCATCGAATCCCTCTCCCCGTCCCGTTCGATCCGACTCTGAAGCGGGCGGAAAATGAAGCTACCACACGCCTTCTTGGAGCGGCAACAACCAGCCCCTCCTCCGGAGCCGCAACCGCCCGGAAATCAGCGGCTTGTGGATCCACGGCGAAAGTGGCCGATCGGCAACGGACTCAAAAACAACGACATCCAAGGAAGTAATTGAAATCAAACGACTTACAGTTTTCACCTCTCGAAGGCCCCGATGAGGCGAAGTAATTGTTTTTACATTGGCTTAACGAGTTTTCCGCAGGGTTTTCCACAGGGTTATCCTCAGTTTTGTGGAAGCACCGCAGACCCCGCTTTTCCGGACCCTTAGAGGTTTGGTATCGGGTCCTCCCATGCGCCGGCGCCGGGCCGCAGGATGGAGGGGTTTTCGCCCGTCAAATCGACGACGGTGCTCGGCTCCCCTCCCGGCGTCGGGCCGGCATCAAGTACCAGGTCGGGGACCCCGGTCAGCGAATCGATCGCCTCATCCGCAGTCGAGCACGGCGGGTCACCGTGCCGGTTCGCCGAGGTCCCGGTGAGCGGACCTACCCGATAGAGCAGCGCCCGCAGTGGCCCGTGGGCGGGAATTCGGACTGCCAGCGTGCTTCCCCGGGCGGCGGCAAGGCCGGCGGTCGACGGCAGCACCACGGTCAGAGCGGACGGCCACAGCCGCGACAGCTTGACCCGAAACCGGGCAGGCACTCTCACCAACGACTCAAGCTGCTGCCAGTCCGCACACAGCACCGGCAGACCGAGGTCGGGTGGACGCCCCTTTATGGTGCAGATCCTCGCCACGCTATCGGCACACGCCGGATCGGCGCCGAGACCATAGAAACTCTCGGTGGGCAGCAGCAAGACACCGTGATCAGCGACAACATCGGCGGCCACCAGGACCGCAGCGACAATCTCCTCCGGCTCGCCGAAGGGCAGCCGTCTCACGAGTCACCCATCAGCACGCGAGCGTGCTCACGGGCCGACTCCGTGAGCTCGCCCCCGGCCAGCATCCGAGCTACCTCAGTCTCTCGTTCGTTCCCGAGGAGAGCCGCCACCCGGGTCGTCGCGCGACCGTCGTTCATGACCTTTTCAACCCGAAAATGACCGGTGGCGAGGGCCGCAACCTGTGGCAGGTGGGTCACGACGAGGACCTGGTCGGCGGTCGCGAGATCCGCCAGGAGCTGGGCCAGCGCGGTCGCGGTGGCGCCGCCGAGACCCGAGTCCACCTCGTCGAAGAGAAGGGTCATTCCGCCCTCCGGTCGGCGGTTGCGGAGCACGGTTCTGAGCGCCAAGTGGACTCGCGAGAGCTCGCCACCGGATGCGATCCGCGCCATCGGACGCAGCTCCTCACCCGGGTTTGCGGCAATGAGAAGCTCGCACTCCTCGACCCCATCAGCGTCGAACGCCACCCCGCGGCCGCCCCGCTCGAGCGGGCTGTCGGCATCGGCGCGCGCCTGCCAGACAAACTCGAGACGAGTGCCTCCCATGGCAAGTCGGGCCAGCACCTCCTCGACCGCAGCTACCAGCTCGGCAGCGACCTTCCGCCGAAACCGGTCGAGTCCGGCAGCGCTCTGATCGTAAGCGGCCAAGGCCTCCATCGCGGCGGACTCAGCCTCCTCCAGGCGCTCCTCCACGGACTCCAGTTCTACGCGCTCGCGGATCAACCCCTCACGATGGGCCAGCACATCGTCGAGAGTCGATCCATACTTGAGCATCAGCTGATCGAGGGTGTGAAGCCGGGATTCCACATCCTCTAGTTCGCTGGGATCTCCCCTCGATCCGTCGACCAGCCCCTGGACCTCGCGCACCACCTCCTCGACCTGGACCCTGGCCTCGGCCAGCCGCTCGGCGCCGGCGTCAAGCACCAACCCGCAGTCGGCGATCTCTGAAAGGTCGCGCTCCGCCCTGGCGAGACCGTCCACCACCGCCGCCTCGCCGTCACTGAGACGATCGACCAACGACGTGGAGAGCTCCGCGAGACGGGCCGCGTGTCGCAGAATGAGGCGGCGATGGCGAAGTTCGTCCTCCTCACCCACGCGGGGTTCAACGCTGCCGATTTCCTGCAGCTGGAAGGTGATCGTGTCCAGCCGGTCACGGCGTGAGGCCTGAGCCGTACGTAACCGTTCGAGCTCGTCGGCCGCTTCTCGCCAGGCGGCAAATCGTGACTGGGTGTCCTCGCAGAGAGCTTCCTGCCGACCATACTCGTCGACCAGTCGCCGCTGCGTTCCGGTGTCAGCGAGACCATGCTGCTCGTGTTGACCGTGGATGGCCAGCAAATGCGGCGCCGCTCGCTGCAACGAGCTCGCGGTCACCGACACGTCGTTGATCCAACATCGGCTCCTGCCCGATGCCGTCACCT
>JAOZUP010000018.1 GCA_029938595.1 Thermoanaerobaculales bacterium
CCACCTGGGAACGTTCGGACGTCACCGCCATCGGCGCCGCGCCGGTGATCGTCGAGGCGATGCTGGCGCTCATCCTTGCCGACGCCCTGCTCGAAAAGCTCGGCGGCGACGCCATAGTCGACACCGACAACGCGTGGAAGGCGCTTACCGATCGCCTCGTGCCGTGGTGGCAACCCACTAACAATTCTCAATTTTGAATTCTCAATTTTCAATTCCCGCCCCCCACACTCCAAAATGGGACATTAAGAATTGAGAATTAAGAATTAAAAATTCAATATGCAGGCCTCATGGTGTGCGGAGTTCGTCGGCCTCGAGGGAATGTCCTCCTTCTCTGCCCCTCCGCCCACCCTCGTACAGGGAGGAATGGGCGAAATTCCTAATTCCTAATTCCTAATTCCTAATCCGTTCCTGCTACGCTGGTTCTATGAGGGTGCCATGAGAGAACCAGCGAAGTGTGAGGGTTGCGGCAGGGATCTGGCGAAGGGCTCGACAATCTGCAACCACTGCGGCTGGGACCAGAGCACAAATTTGGCGCGACCGCCGCGCCCGTCGTTGCTTGCACAGTTTGCCTCCGGCGGCTGGCGGCTGGTGGTCTATGGTCTGATCCTGCTCCTGCCCATCCTCGGTTTCATGCGCCTTCGCACCACCGGGCCGGGCCCCGACCTCAAGACGACCCTGCGCTGGATGGCCTTCGGGGACGGAGGCCGAGCGGCCGAGTTGGAGACCATTCACCGCATGCACGAGATCGCCTCTGCCGCATCCCGGTACTCGATCCGGGAGAATGAAATGCCTCCCTTCGATGGTGACTGGGCTAAGATCCTGGCACCGGCAGCGACCGCGCGGGTTCGCGGTTGGATCCCGCTGGTTTTCTTCGGCGCCGACACTCACATGGCGCCGGCCTCGGTACGCGAGTTGTATGAGGTACGGTCGGTGGATGGCTGGGGCCGCCGCTATCGCCTCCACGCCCGACCGATGCCCAATGCTGAGAATTGGGTCGGCGACCCCCAGGTCGTTGCAGATCTTGCCGAGGGCCTGCAGGCCACGTTTTTCACCAGGGACGAGCCCGACCTCGGGCACGGCGACTGGATGCGGCTCGTACTGGTGTCGGCCGGCGGTGACGGCGCTTTCGACACCGCGGACGACATCCGAATGATCAGCTACATCCAGGTCGGCTACGTCTTCCGGCTCCTCTACGACCCGTCCGAGATCCAAAGCAAGATTGAGCGCGCCTACATCATCGGCCGCCATTACTACCGGATCGAGGGCAGCGATTACGATCTCATTGATGCGAGACTGTTGGCTGAATTTAGGCTGACGTCGATCCACTGAAGCCCGTACCCTTTCCCGTCTCCGCGCCCGATAGCAGAAGGGCTTGGGGCGTGGGGTCCGGGGCTTGACCATCGCCATTCCAACTTTGGGTGGGTGAGGGCAAGCCTCAAGCCTCAGGCCCCAAGCCTCAGTCTCCGAGCGATGCCGCCCACGGTGGCTGGCCGGTGGTGTCGTCCTGCAGCGCCCGCACCGACAGGGGACCTCGCCGCAAGGTCGCCACCGCCTCGGCGGCGGCATGAGCCCCCGGGATGGTGGTGAAGTAGAGCACCCCTGCGTCCAGCGCGGCGCGGCGGATGGAACCAGCGTCCTGGGCGGCGCGGCGACCGGCGGCGGTGTTGATCACCATCTGTATCGCGCCGTCGGCCAGTAGCTCCGGAATGTCCGGGTGGCCCTGCCCGACCTTGAAGACCTTCTCTACCTCGGGGAAGCCGGCGGCGTGGAGTGATGCGGCGGTGCCCTCGGTGGCTGACAGTTCGAAGCCGAGCTCCGAAAACCGCGCCGCCAGCGCGGGCAGCCGAGCCTTGTCCCGATTCGCGAGCGACAGCAGCACGCGTCCCCCTTCGGGCACCCGCCAACCGGCCGCTAGCGCCGCCTTGACGAAGGCCTCGCCGAAGGTCCGGCCGCGGCCCATGACCTCGCCCGTCGACCGCATCTCAGGGCCCGGCAGCGGGTCCACGCCGGGGAAGCGCTCGAAGGGGAAGACAGGGAGCTTGACCGCGACCTCGGTCGGCACCCCGTCGTGGACCCCGAGATCGTCGAGGCTGGCACCGGCGCAGACCCTGGCCGCGAGCTCGGCCCAGGGCATGCCGTTGGCGCGGGCGAGAAAGGGTACGGTGCGCGACGCTCTCGGGTTGACCTCGATCACGTAGACCGTGTTCTCCTGGATTGCGAACTGGACGTTGATCAAACCGCGCACGTCGAGGGCGAGGGCGAGCAGCCTCACCTGCCGACGAAGCTCAGCTTGCAGCTCGAGCGGGAGGCTGACCGGCGGGGTGACCGCGGCCGAGTCGCCCGAGTGGACTCCTGCCTCCTCGATGTGCTCGAGGATGCCGCAGATGACCACCCGCTCTCCATCGGCTACGGCGTCGACATCGACCTCGACCGCCCGCTCGAGGAAATGATCGAGGAGCACCGGGCGATCGGGGTCGACGGCGGCGGCGCGCTCCAGATAGCCGGCGAGCTGGTCGTGGCCGTAGACGATCTCCATCGCCCTTCCGCCGAGGACGTAGGAAGGCCTCACCAAAACAGGGAACCCGAGCTTGTTGGCAGCGGCCGCCGCTTCCTCGGCCGAGGTCACCATCCGACCCGGCGGCTGGCGAAGACCGAGTTCGGACAAGAGCTCAGCAAACCGCCCGCGGTCCTCGGCGCGGTCGATAGCGTCCCGTGGCGTGCCCCAGATCGGAACCCCGTGACCTTCGAGGTCGGCGGCCAGCTTGAGGGGGGTCTGCCCGCCGAGCTGGACGATGACGCCCAGGGGCTTCTCGGCGTCGCAGATCGAGAGCACGTCCTCACGGTGGAGGGGATCGAAGTGGAGCCGATCGACCGCGTCGTAGTCGGTGGAGACTGTCTCAGGGTTGCAGTTGACCATTACCGCCTCGAAGCCCTCGGCGCGCAGCCCGGCCACCGCCTCCACGCAGCATGCATCGAACTCGATGCCCTGGCCGATGCGCACCGGTCCGCCACCAAGGATGAGAACCGGACGGCGCGGCGTAGGTTGCTCGTCGCCGTCGCCGAAGCTGCCGTAGAGGTAGGGTGTTCGGGCCTCGAACTCAGCCGCGCAGGTGTCTACCCGGCGCCTGATCCGCCCCCTCCCGTCCTCGATTCTCCGGTTGCGGATGGTGTCGGCTTCGATGCCCGTCATGCGTGCGAGGTGATCGTCGGCGAACCCCAGGAGCTTGGCGCATTCGAGCACCCCGGGCTCCTCGATCCGGGCCGCGATCTCTTTTTCGGCTGCCACCAGAGATCTGATGCGGCGCAGGAACCAGGGGTCGATCGAGGTCAGACCAAAGACCTTCTCGAGGCTCCACCCCCGGCGCAGCCCCTCGGCGACCTCCCACAATCGGTCCGGCGATGGCTCGGTGAGGCGCCGCTCGAGTTCGGCGTCATCCGCGGTGCCGATTTCGGCCGGCGCCTCGAGCGAGTCACGGTCGATCTCGAGCGACCGTATGGCCTTGTGGAGCGCCTCCTCGAAGGATCGACCCATCGCCGCCACCTCGCCGACCGCCTTCATGGCCGTTCCGAGGGTTGTCTCGGCGCCCGGGAACTTCTCGAATGCAAAGCGCGGGATCTTGACCACCACATAGTCGAGGGCCGGCTCGAAGGAAGCCGGAGTCGAACCGGTGATGTCGTTCATGATCTCGTCCAGCCGGCGGCCGAGGGCAACCTTGGCGGCAATGCGGGCAATCGGGAAGCCGGTTGCCTTGGAGGCCAGGGCCGACGACCTCGACACCCGCGGATTCATCTCGATAACCACGTAGCGGCCGTCCGTCGGGTTGACCGCGAACTGGACATTGGCGCCGCCGGTGGCCACCCCGACCGCGTCGAGAACGATCCGCGCCGCGTCGCGAAGCACCTGAAACTCGCGGTCGGTGAGGGTCTGTGCCGGCGCCACCGTGATCGAGTCGCCGGTGTGGACCCCCATCGGGTCGAGGTTCTCGATCGAGCACACCACCACGAAGGCGCCCGCCGAATCACGCATGACCTCGAGCTCGAACTCCTTCCACCCGAGAACCGAGGCCTCGACCAACACCTGGTGGGAGGGTGACGCCTCGAGCCCCTTCTTGAGCTGGGCCTCGAAGGTCGGATGGTCGTGGGCGATGCCGCCGCCCCAGCCTCCGAGGGTGAAGGAGGGGCGGAGGATGACCGGCAGGCCGATGGTCTCGAGCGCCTCGAGGCCCTCCTCCACCGAGCTCACGGTGGCTGCGGGTAGGACGGGCAGTCCGGCTTCCTCCATTGCAAGGCGGAAGGCCTCGCGATCCTCGGCGAGCCGGATCGACTCCACCGAGGCGCCGAGCAGGCGAACCCCGAGCCGCTCGAGCACCCCAGTCTCCTCGAGCTTGACCGCCAGGTTGAGGGCCGTCTGGCCGCCAAGGGTTGGAATGAGGGCGTCGGGCCGCTCCTTTTCCAGGACCGCCGTCACCGTCTTGGCGGTCAGCGGCTCGACATAGGTGCGGTGGGCCAGCCGCGCATCGGTCATCACGGTCGCCGGGTTGGAGTTCACCAGGATGACCCGGCAGCCCTCCTCGCGCAGCGCCCGGACGCCCTGTACCCCCGAATAGTCGAACTCGCACGCCTGACCGATGCGGATTGGACCGGCACCCAAGATGCACACGGAGGACGGTTTGCTACCCACGGGCGAATCGCCAACTCGAATTAGGAATTAGGAATGAGGAATTAGGAATGCCGCTCACCCACCCGGACCGCCGCCAGGGGAGTGGGTGCGAATTCCTAATTCCTAATTCCTCATTCCTCATTTGTTCCCCTTGCACCGCTCCGCAAACCTGGCGAAGAGCTCGATCGAGTCGTTGGGCCCCGGACTCGCCTCGGGGTGAAACTGCACCGCCTCGATCCCGGCCTTCGGCAGCGAAAGACCCTCGAGGGTGCCGTCGGTGAGGTTGATGTGGGTGACCTCGATCTCACGGGGAAGCGACGATTCCTCGACCGCGTAGTTGTGGTTTTGGGCGGTCACCAGCACGCGTCCAGTGGTCAGCTCGCGAACCGGGTGATTGCCGCCGTGGTGGCCAAAGGGTAGCTTGACGGTGCGGCCTCCGAGGGCGAGACCGAGGAGCTGGCAACCCATGCAGATGCCGAGGATCGGCACCCGGCCGACGAGGCCGTTGATCAGGGAACGTGCGCCGGCAACCGCCGACGGATCGCCGGGGCCGTTGGAGAGCACCACGCCGGCGAAGTTGCCGGTAGTCAACTCATCGGCCGATGTATCGGGCGGCAGGACACGAACCGCAAAACCCTCGATCACGAGACGGCGCAGGATCGAGCGTTTGACGCCGAAATCGATCACAGCCACTTTCGGACAATTGTCGGTTTCGGCTGATGCGATCGGGTGCGAGGGTGAGGCCCAGGGCCCCTCGTCCCAGTCGTAGCCCTCGCTGCAGGCCACCTCGCGCGCCAGATCCAGACCGTCGGTGCCGCGCGCTTCGGCGGCGCGTCCGCCAAGGTCCTCTGGGGGGGTGCCATCGGTCACCAGCAGGCCCGGCACGGCGCCTGAGGTTCGCACGTGGCGGACGATCGCGCGGGTGTCGAAGCCCCAGCCGACGGCGACACCACGCTCGGTGAGCCACTCCTCGGTGCTGCCGTTCGCACGCCACGAGGAGGGCTCGAGATCGAGATCCTGGACCACAAGCGCGCGCGCCCAGATACGGTTGGACTCGGCGTCCGACGGGTTGACGCCGACCTGGCCGACGTGTGAGGTGGTGAGGGTCAGGATCTGACCGTGGTAGGAGGGATCGGTGAGCATCTCCTGATAGCCGGTCATCGAGGTGTTGAAGACCACCTCGCCCTCGATCACGGCTTCGGCCCCGGCGGCCCAGCCGGAAAACGTTGTTCCATCCCGCAGCACGAGGTGGGCAGGGCGCGGGTTGCAGAGCAGACGCGGAAGTTCGTTGGAACCGGTCATGCCGTCGGCAGAATGTAGCACGGCGCCACCCACCCATTTCGAATTTCGAAATCAACTATGCTCGATACGTGGCTGATTCTTCAAAATGGGACGAGATCGAGCTCTTGGTGCGGAGGGCTCGCGGTGGTGATGACGAGGCCTTCCGCGGGCTGCTCGAGAGCCACCGTAGCGCGGTGGTCTCGACCCTCTTCGCGTGCGGGGTCCGCTGCCCCGAAACCGCGCGCGACCTCGCCCAGGATGTGGCGCTCAAGGCCTGGCGGAAGCTCGACGGGTTGAAGGATCCGCGCACCTTTCCGGCATGGCTGCGCCGGATCGCGGCCAACGCGGCGCGCGACCATTTGCGGCGGGCGGCCGTGCGGCGCGAGGACGAGCTCGAGGACGCCCTTCATCTCGAGGGCGGAGAGGACCCCCACGAGCGGGCGGAGCGGGTGGCCGAGGTTCGTTTGATGCTCGCGGCCCTGATCGGCGAGGATGACGAGATCGTGCGGCTGCTGATCGCACGTGCCGAGGGGGTGTCGGTGGAGGCTCTGGCCGAGACCATGGGCATCAGTCCCGACGCTCTCAAGATGCGGACCATGCGGGCCCGCAAACGGCTGCGGGCGCGGCTTGATGACCTGCGCCGCGGAGCGCCGTCGTGACCCACTGCCAGCGTTACCCGAACACTCCTGCTGCGTCTTATGAGATGGAGGATCGATGACGGTGTCCAACTGCCCCGAACACGGCAACCTCGTCCAGGAGCTAGCCTACGGCCGGCTCGACGACCGGCGGGCGATGGAGGCGGAGGCCGTGCGCCGGGACTGTGCCGGCTGCGCTCAGTGGTGGTGCGACACCTTTGGCGACGAGCCGATGGCCGAACTGGACTCCGTGGTGGCCGAAGTCTTCCAGAACTTCGTGGCGCCGAAACAGAGGCGGTTCGGGTGGTTGGCTGCCGCGGCCGCTGCTGTCCTCGTGGTCGGGCTGGGAACGACTACCCTGCTGTGGCACGACGCCGAGATCGCACCGTCCGGCCTCGCATCGGTATCGACGACGGGAGAGGTGCTCTCCACCTGGGATTTTGAAAGTGGGGAGATTGACACCATGGCGACGATGGCTGCCGACACACCGGTCCCCGGAGATCAGGCTGGCGGCGAACCGGCGGTGTTTGAGAGCGGTCTCGAGTCCGGCAACCTCTCCTCCTGGACGTCTCACTCTTAACCGAGAATTTGAATAATCGAGCTGGAAGAGTACAGCCGCGAAGCGGCGGAATATGCTCAGCCTAGGGCCTGTTGGTTAGGAGGTTAGGAGGTTAGGAGGTTAGGAGGTTAGGATGCACGTCTCACGCCCTAACTCCCTAACTCCCTAACTTCCTCACCTCCTCACCTCCTCACCTCCTCAAGCTCCAAGCCCAACAGGTTGCGGTACGATGTCTCCTGCTCGGAACTCCGAGCAGGGAGGCATCATGGCGCATCGCATCGCAATCGTTTTCGGAGCGTTCGTCCTCGCCGCTGGGGTCGTTACGGCCCAGCCGCATCCCTTCAACGTCCACGACCTGGTGGCGATGCAACGGGTGGCCGACCCCCAACCGTCTCCCGATGGCAGCCGTGTCGCCTTCGTCGTCACGACCATGGATCTCGAGGCCAACAAGGGCCGTAAGGATCTTTGGATTGCCGCTACCGACGGCTCGGGGGCCCGGCGTCTGACCTCCGACCCGGCAAACGACTGGAGCCCTCGCTGGGCTGACAACGACGATCTGTACTTTCTCTCATCGCGGTCCGGCTTCGTCCAGGTGTGGCGGGTCAGCGCCAAGACCATGGATGTGAAACAGGTGAGCTCTCTCCCCCTCGATGTCGAGGCCCTGTCGGTGGGACCGGGCGGCGGCGCACTGTACACCGGCATCGCAGTCTTTCCCGATTGTGCCGATTCGATCTCTTGCACGGCCGATCGCCTGGCAGAGAGGGCGGCGGAGAAGACCTCGGGGATGATCTTCGACCGCGTCTTTGTCCGTCACTGGGACACCTGGAAAGACGGCCGCCGCAACCACGTCTTCCGTATCCCGATCGGCGAGACAGGCCGGGCCGGGGCAGCGATCGATCTCATGCAGGGCGTGGACGGCGATTGCCCCACCATTCCGTGGGGAGGCGATGGCGATTGGAGCGTGTCTCCGGACGACGAGTGGCTGGTGTACACCGCCAAGGTCGTGAATGGTTCCGAGGAGGTCTGGTCCACCGACTGGGATCTGTGGGCGGTGCCGACCGACGGCTCGAAATCGGCGCGGTGTCTGACCGAGGACAACGAGGCCTGGGATGCCTCTCCGGCCTTTTCACCCGACGGCAAGACTCTTGCCTACCTGGCCATGGTGCGGCCCGGCTACGAGGCCGACCGCTACCGGGTGATACTGATGGATTGGTCCGGTGGAGGCGCCCACAACCTGACCGAGAGATGGGATCGCTCGCCGGGTTCGGTGGTGTGGGCTGCGGACGGCGCCGCCCTGTACGCCTCGGCCAACAACATCGGCAATCACTCGATCTTCCGTATCGATCCTGCCGATGGCATGGTCTCGGCGGTGGCCACTCTCCACACCAACAACAGCCCGAAACCTCTGCCGGACGGCCGCCTGCTCTTCGCCCGCGACAGCCTGGTGGCACCGGTAGAGCTCTACGTGCTGCCGGCCGGCGGTGGAGAGCCCGAGCAGATTACTCATTTCAACGATGCGCGGCTCGCGAATATCGAATTTGGCGAGTACCGGCAGTTCTCCTTCATCGGCGCCCACCGCGACGAGGTCTTCGGCTACCTGATCTATCCGGTGAACCGGGACCCGACGAAGTCCTACCCGCTCGCCTTCATGGTCCATGGCGGGCCGCAGGGGAGCTTTGACGATCACTGGCACTACCGTTGGAACCCCCAGATCTACGCCGGCCACGGCTATGCGACGGTGATGATCGATTTCCACGGTTCGACCGGCTACGGCCAGGACTTCACAGACGCCATCAACAACGACTGGGGCGGGGCGCCCTACAAGGACCTCATGAAGGGGCTCGACGATGTTCTGCGCCGCCACCTGTGGATCGATTCCGAACGCATGGCGGCGGCCGGGGCCAGCTACGGCGGCTACATGATCAACTGGATCCAGGGCCAGACTGATCGTTTCAAGGCGTTGGTCTGCCACGATGGCAACCTCGACGAGTACATGGCCTACTTCGACACCGAGGAGCTGTGGTTCCCGGAGTGGGAGCATGGCGGCACCCCGTGGGAGAACCCCGAGGCTTATCGTCGGCACTCGCCGGTGGAGTTTGTCGAGGAGTGGAAAACCCCGGAGCTGGTGATCCATGGCGCCCTCGACTACCGGGTGGTCGACACCCAGGGCCTGGCAACTTTCAACGCGCTCCAGCGCCTCGGGGTGCCGTCGCGGCTGCTCTACTACCCGGATGAGAATCACTGGGTGCTCAAGCCGTTGAACTCGATTCAGTGGCACGAGGTCGTGCTCGATTGGATGGATCGCTGGACCGCACCAACAGAGGAGTAGCGGCGGAGGCTAGGAGTTGAGAGTTAACGGTTGAGAGTTGAGAGTTGAGACCCGCCCACCTGGTCCCTCCGGGAACTCTCAACTCTGAACTTATAACTCTCAACTCAAAACTGATATCATGAATGGGTTCGGACGAGGAGGGATCCGGTTGATCATCACCTGCCCGGAGTGCGACACCAAGTACCGATACGAAGAGGCCCGTTTCGGCGGCGCCGAGGTCAAACAGGTGAAATGTACAAGCTGCGGTCACTCCTTTGAGGTGCAGAATCCTCTCGATGAGCCCTCGAGCGCCACCTCGATCGGCAAGATGTTTGCCGACTCCCCGGAAGATTTCGAGCCGCCGGTCGTGGATAACGAACCTGAAGCGCCGGAGCTTCCAAAGCTCGCCCCGCTGCCCCCGGATCTGCGCTACTCCCTGGCGGTGATAGCCGGCAGCCAGGCTGGAAGCGTTTTCCCGATCACCAAGCCGCGGGTTTATCTGGGCCGTGGTTCGTCGATGGACATACAGGTCAAGGACTCCGAGGTGTCTCGAAAGCACTCGATGATCGAAGTCCGAGGTACCGAGGTCGTGCTGATCGATCTCGGCGCCACGAACGGCACCTGGGTCGGAGGTGAGCGCGCCGACGAGGCCGAGATCTCCAACCAGGATGAGTTCACCGTCGGTTCCACCACCCTGATGTTGATCGTGACCGGTGGGCCGTCAGCGTGATCAACATCCGGCAGAACCGTTCATCCCAGCCAGCATTTCTCACCAGCTTCCAGCTACGGCCGTCGATGCACCACACCCAACGGGGTTTTCTCGCCTCGGGGTGCTCGACGTACTGCAAGTACGCGCTCCGCGCCCCTCAGGTCGAAAACCCCGTTGGGCGCGGCACCTCGCCGCCCTCGCCATGAAACCCGGTGAGAAATGCAGGCTAGGATCCTGCCAATCTGACCGGGTGGATTCCCGTTCTTAAAGCTTGAAATCGGATCACATTTTGCATAGGGTGTGCGTTCAATAGCAGGCACCAACCGTGTCTGTGACCCATCTCGAACTTGGAAGCTGCCGCAGGAGGCGCGATCAATGATCGAAGTTGAAAATCTCGGAAAGACATACGTGAAAGAGCCGGTAGTCCGTGACCTGAGCTTCTTCGTCCCGGAAGGACAGGTGCTCGGCTTCCTCGGACCCAACGGAGCCGGTAAGACTACGGTGATGCGTATGCTCACCGCGTTTCTGCCGCCGACCACTGGGCGGGTGGTGGTGGCGGGTGTGGACCTCGACGAGGATCCTGTTGCGCTCCGGCGCAACGTCGGCTACCTACCGGAGAACGTGCCGTTGTATCCGGAGATGCGGGTTGACGAGTACCTCCGCTTCCGCGCCGACATCGAGGAGGTGCCGCGGGCCGAGGTGCGGGATCGGATGGATGATGTTGCCGAGCGGTGCATGATCGGTGATGTCCGGCGGCAGGTCATCGGGACCCTGTCCAAGGGCTTCCGGCAGCGCGTGGGATTGGCGGGTGCGCTGATCCATCAGCCGCCGGTGCTCATCCTCGACGAGCCGACCGTCGGTCTCGACCCAAACCAGATCATCAGGGTGCGTGAGCTCATCACCGAGCTCGGCCGCGATCACACGGTGCTCCTCTCCACCCACATCCTGCCCGAGGTCGAGCAGGTCTGTGAGCGGGTCTTCATCATCGACCGCGGCCGCATCGTTGCTGACGGCGCCCCGGATGCGCTGCGCACACAGCTCATCGGCAACCCGGCCCTGGCGGTCGAGCTCAAGGGCGCCGACGGAGTCGCGACTGAAGCTCTGCTAGGGCTGCCGGGAGTGGTGGCCGTCAGTGAACGAGAGCCCGGGCATTTCGTAGTCGAACATGCTCCGGATGCCGATCCTCGCGAGGCGGTCTTCGGTCTTGCCGTGGAGCGTGGCTGGGTGCTGATGGCGCTGATCCCGCACCGAGCTTCCCTGGAGGATGTCTTCGTCCGTTTGACAACGCGCGAGGAAACCGTCGCCGAAGAGCTTGCCGAGGAGGTGTCCCATGCGTAAGACCTGGGCGATCGTGCGGCGCGAGCTCATTGCCTACTTCTCGTCGCCGCTGGCGTACGTTGTGCTGGCCGCATTCCTGCTGATGCAGGGCTACATCTTCTACCTCCTGGTCTCCTTCCTCAACAACCCCCAAACCCAGGCCATGACCCCTTTGAGGCTCTTTTTCGGCGGCACCATTTTCTTCTGGCTCTTCCTCCTCTTCGTGGTGCCGGTGATTACCATGCGGTTGATCGCCGAGGAGCGCCGCTCGGGCACGATCGAGGTTCTCCTGACCTCACCCGTGACCGAGGCTCAGGTCGTGGTGGGCAAGTTCGCCGCGGCGATGCTCTTCTATATCGCCCTCTGGTTGCCGACCGTTCTCTACGTGCTCGTTCTCATGCGGCACTCGGAGATCGATCTCGGCCCGGTGCTTGCGGGCTATGTCGGGGTGCTGCTGCTCGGCTTTCTCTTCCTGGCGGTGGGAACCTTCGCCTCAACCCTGACCGATAACCAGCTGATCGCAGCGATCATCGCCTTTGCGGTGATGGTAGCGCTTTTTTCGATCGGCCTAGTGGAGCAGCTGATCATGTCGTCGGGCCTCAAGGCCGTTCTCGGCCACATGAACCTGTGGACCCAGATGGATGACTTCGCCAAGGGCATCGTCGACACCAGGCACGTCGTATACCAGCTGTCGTTCGGCGCCCTTTTCCTGTTCCTTGCCGCCAAGAGCCTCGAAGTGAAGAAGTGGAGGTAATGGCATGAGGAAGCAGGCTGTTCGTTACACGATATCCGGCGTCGTTGCCGTCGTCCTCGTCATCGCCCTCACCATCATGGCCAACTGGCTCGCCGGTCGGCGCTACGTACGCGCGGACTGGACGTCGACCCAGCTCTACACCCTGTCTGAAAAGACGGAGAACATCATCTCAGACCTGGGGGAGGAGATCCGGATCATTGTTTTCATGACCCCGGCGACGTCCATGTTCGACCAGGTCCACGAGCTCCTCGAGCGCTACAAGGCGGTCTCGGACAAAATCACCGTGGAGTACATCGATCCCGACAAAGAGCCGCTCAAGACCCGCCAGCTGGCAGAGCAGTTTGGCGTCCAGGTGGCGGACACGGTGGTGTTCGCGTTTGGCGATCGTACCAAGTACGTGACCTCCGATCAGATGGCGGAGATGGACTACTCGGGCATGCAGTACGGCCAGGGGCCGACCATGCGCGCCTTCAAGGGTGAGGAGCAGTTCACCTCGGCCATCCTGTCGCTGGTGGCGCCGGACGTGCCCAAGGTCTACTTCGTCACCGGTCATGGTGAGGCCTCCACCGCGGCCTCCACCGGCGGCGCCGGGGATCGCGGTCTGTCGGTGCTCACCGACGCCCTCAAGCGAGACAATATGGACGCCAACGATGTCTCACTGCTCTCAGGTGAGGTTCCGGAGGATGCCGATGTGATCGCGATCATCGGTCCCACCAGGGCCTACACCGAGGCCGAGATTGCGGCGCTGGGCGCATTCCTGGATAGGGGGGGGCGGATGCTGGTGGCCCTCGATCCTCTGATCGACACCGACGGCACGATGCGATCGACGCGGCTCGAGGCTCTCCTGGCCGACCGCGGCGTGATCGTCCACGATGATTTGGTGGTCGATCCCTCACGCCGGCTGCCGTTCTATGATCTTTCCGCGGTGTATTTGGAGGACTTCCCGAGTCATCCGGTAACCCAGGGTCTCGAAGGATTCGCGGTTCTGTTCACGGTTGCCCGATCGCTGGCGGCCGATGTCGGCTCGGCGGCGGTTCTGGTCCAGACCTCGGACGAGGGTTGGGGCGAGACCAACCTCGGCATGTTGCTGCGCGGCGAACCGGTGGCGGTCGATGACGACGACCATCCCGGTCCGGCGGCGGTGGGCATTGCTGTCGAGCGACTGACAGACATCGGCGGCGATATCTCGGACGAGGCCGGCGATGACGAGAACTACCGACTCGTAGTGTTCGGAGATTCCGACTTCCTCACCGATCTCGACATCGCCAACGCCGGCAATGCCATCCTCGCCACCAACGCCTTCAACTGGTTGGTGGCGCGCGAAGACCTTGTGGGAATCCCGCCGCGGGATGTCGAGCAGGTCAGCCTCTTCCTCACCCAACAGCAGATGCGCAATCTGCTGTTGTTGGTGCTGATCGCGATGCCGGGTGCCGCCATCCTCGCGGGCATACTCGTGTGGCGGAGGAGGCGACACTAGTGCTTCGCAAATTAGGAATTAGGAATTAGGAATTAGGAATGCCGCACACTCACCCACCCGTTGATTTCTTCATTTTCCGAGTTGGTGGGGCGAAATTCCGACTTCCGAACTCCGAATTCCGAATTCGACCCTGAGGTAGTAGCTATGAAATCAAAGAACCTCATCATCCTCGCCCTGATCGTTGTTGCGGTTGGTGCTTACATTCTGTTGGTTGAGCGGCATCGGCCGACCTCTGAGGAGATGAGAACCGAGGTCGACAAGGTACTTCAGGACTTCGACCGCGACGAGGTGATCGGCATCGTCATCGAGCGAGACTCGGGACGGGTGCGGCTCGAAAAGGTTGGAGAGGCGTGGCGTCTGCGCGAGCCTGTCGATTTCTCGGCCGATGAATCGGCGGTGAGCTCGACCCTGGGGACGCTCGCGAACCTCGAGGCCGAGCGGCGGCTGGCCGCTGACGAGATCGATCCGGCGGCGTATGGTCTCGACGATCCGCCGATCGAGATCAGGCTCCGCACCGGGGACGGGAGTGAGACCGTATTGGAGGTAGGCAACGAGATACCCCTGGGATCGAAACGTGCGTTGCGGCTCGCGGGCGCCGACGAGATAGTTGTCGTGCCCGGCTGGTTCATTTCGGACATCGAGCGTGAGGTCGATGATTGGCGTTCGCGCGAGGTGGTGGACATCACCGAGGATCAGGTGGCGTCGATCGACATCGGTGCCGGCGAGGACAGGATCCGCGCGGTGCGGTTGCACGACCGCTGGCAGCTCCTCGATCCGGTAGAGGATCTCGGAGATCGCGACCATTTGCGGAGCCTTGTGAGCGATTTCGACTCCCTCCATATCGAAGAGTTTCTCGATGATCTTGTGGACCCGAAAGACCTCGGTCTTGACCTTCCGGAGTACGAGATCACCTTGATCCGCACCGACGGCGGTGAGCCCCTCCGTCTCGATCTCGGTAGCACGCGGGAGGGCGAAAGCGGCACTGAGGTGGCCTGCCGGCGTGGGGACGGCGAGTTCTTCTGGGCCTCGGAGAGGGTGCGAACCCGGCTTTCCAAGGCGCCGGTGCTGTGGCGATCGAAGAAGGTGATGCCGTTCGAGACCTGGGACGTCGAAGGACTGCGCCTCTCCCGCGGCGGTGACGCCGTTGAGATCGAGCAGATCGACGGGCTGTGGCGATTCGCGGGAGATTCCGCCGAGGCCGACTACACGGCGGTTCAGGACCGGCTCAGAAGGCTCGCCGATCTCGAGGCCACCGACTACGATCTGATGGCGCCGATGACCGCCGAGATCGGCCGCGCCGAAGTGGCGCTGGAGGCCGCCGACGATGAGGCCGAAGGGCGCGTTGTGATCTTCGAGTTTTTCGAGCCTTTGGCCCGGGGCGGCCGGGCGATGGTGAGGGTTAGTGGACGCAACAACGTCATGGGTGTTCAGGTCGCCGATGTCGATGTGATCCTCGGTGACCTCGAAAGTCTGCGACCCAATCCGCCCGAACAGGACGTCGCTGACGGCGAATAACGGCTACAATCTCCCACATGACTGAATGGCGGCAGCAGTTCGACGATCTCAAGCAGCGCCGGCCCGAAGTGGCCGATCGCGTGTGCCGTCGGCTGTTGATGGATTTGCAACGGCGAGGGCTGGTCGATCTCGAGGCGCTGGACGATCTCGCCGCGGCCCTCAAACTTGGCAGCGCGAGGCGGGCCCACGACCCCAACCGCCCCAAACCGCGACTCAGCAGCGAGTCCCGCCGCGAGCTCTACGAACTCGCCATCGAGTACGCCGGGCGTTACCTCGAACCCGAGGAGATCACGGCGACCTTCCTGTTGGTCGAGAAACGAATGCTGGTCCAAGAGGGCGCGATGCTGGCCGAGGATCCAGACACGCCGTTGCCCGTCCTGCGCGACAAGATCCACGAGTTCCTGGACTTCGCGCCGGGCGAGGCGGTGGCGCCGCCCGAGGACGTCCTGGGCACCCGCGCCGCGTTGGTTCGCCGCTTTCTCACCGATCAGCTCGACTTCATCTCGGTCGGCAAGCGCTTCATTCACGTGCGCCATTTCGCTGAGGTCCTCGACCACATCCTCCCCACCGATGGCCGCTACGGCCGTCTCGGCGGCAAGGCAGCGGGTCTGATCCTAGCCCACTCGATCCTCCAGGAGGCTCGGCGGGAGGGCCGGCTCGAAGCGGACCACAAGATCCCGAACTCGTACTTCCTGCCGTCGAACGGCATCCTCGAGTTCATGGAGCACAACGACCTCGACGAGCTCATCAACGTCAAGTACAAGACCTCGGAGGAGGTGCGTGACGAGTACCCGCTGGTCGAGCGCCTCTTCAAGAGCGGATCCTTTCCGCCGACCATTCACAAGGGGCTCGAGGAGCTTCTCTACCAGATCGGTGAGGTGCCGCTGGTGGTCCGTTCCTCGAGCCTGCTCGAGGATCGCATCGGTCACGCCTTTTCGGGCAAGTACAAGAGCCTCTTCATTCCCAACCAGGGCACCATCGAGATGCGGTTGGCGGCCCTCGAAGACGCCATCGCCGAGGTCTATGCCTCGATCTTCCACCCCGACCCCATCGAGTACCGGCGCGAGCGCGGCCTCATCGACTTCCAGGAACAGATGGGCATCCTCATCCAGGAGGTGGTGGGGCGTGAGGTCGGAGGCATGCTCTGCCCGGTCTTCGCCGGCGTTGCCTTCTCGCGCTGCGAGATGAGGTGGTCGCCGCGCATTCGCCACACCGACGGCATGGCGCGGCTGGTGCTCGGCCTCGGCACCCGCGCCGTCGACCGTACGGTCACCGACTACCCGGTGCTGGTGGCGCTCGAGCAGCCCACCCTGCGCGCGGTGCAACAGCCGGACGAGGTCTACCGCTACTCGCAGCACGATGTCGATGTGGTCGATCTTCGGGAGAGTCAGTTCGAGTCGTTGCCTCTGGCCGAGTTCATGGGGCGGGTCGGACGCAAGATTCCGGGCATGAACCGCATCTTCTCGATCTATCGCGACCGCCAGATCCTACCCATGGTGGGCGTGATGGCGCAGCTCGAGCCCGAGGAGCTGGTGGTCACCTTCGACGGCCTGCTGCGCTCGGGCTTCCCGCACGAGCTCAAAAGCATGCTTGACCTTCTCGAGGAGGGGCTCGGCGAGCCGGTGGACGTGGAGTTCGCCCATGACGGCGAAAACTTCTTCATGCTCCAGTGCCGGGCCCTCAGCCGGGGATCGTCAGCGCAGCGGATCGAGGTGCCCGTAGACGTGCCGGAGGAGAGCAAGGTCTTCTCGGCCCACCGCTACGTCCAGATGGGCCAGGAGAAGGACCTCGAGTACGTGGTTCTCGTCGATCCGAGAGATTACGAGGCCCTCGAGACGCGCGAGCAGATGCTGCGCGTCGCGCGCGCCGTGGGGGCGGTCAACAATGCCCTACCGAAAAAGAAGTTCCTGCTCATGGGTCCGGGCCGCTGGGGTAGCCGCGGCGATATAAAGCTCGGGGTGCCGGTGACCTACGCCGATATCTGCCATACCTCGATCCTGGTGGAGATCGCCCGCAAGAAGGGCTCCTACCTCCCCGACGTCAGCTTCGGCACCCACTTCTTCAACGACCTGGTGGAGTCGGGCATCAATTACCTACCGCTCTACCCGGATGACCCGGAAGTGGTGTGGAACGAGGACTTCCTCAAGGGCGCCGCCAACTGTCTGGCCGAGGTCACTCCCGAGTATGCCGACATGGAGGGCGTGGTGCGGGTGATCCGGGTCGCCGACGCGGCTGACGGACTGCTCCTGCAGGTCATCATGGACGCCGAAGCGGACAAAGGCCTGGCGTTCCTTGCGGAACCCCAGACGAATTAGGAATGAGGAATGAGGAATTAGGAATTCACACCCTCCGCCCATGATCCTGAGGGGTGGGTGTGCGACATTCCTAATTCCTAATTCCTAACTCCTAATTCAGAGGCTACGCCTCTCTCACCCACCTCACCAGGTCCTTCAGCTTCGGCTTCGAACCGTGCATCAGGATCCCGACCCGGTAGATCTTGGCCACGATCCAGGTGCAGGCAAGGATCGCAGCCACCATGAGCACCACCGAAGCCGCCACCTGCCAGGCCGGCACCGGTACCAGCGTCAGGCGCAGGAACATCAGCATCGGAGTAAAGAAGGGGAACAGCGATAGCACCACCGCCAGGGTGCCGTCGGGTTGGTTGATGATCTGAATCATCAGCACCATCGGCACGATTAGGAGCATGGTCACCAGACCCTGGAAGTTCTGTGCCTCCTGCTCGGTGTCGAAGGCGGCGCCGACACCGGCGTACAACGTTCCGTAGAGCAGAAAACCGAGCACGAAGTAGACGACGAAAAAGACCAGTAGTTGGACCGGAATGGTGGGTAGCCCAATGTCGCCCATGCCCATCGCGGACACCATTCCCGGCGCAGAGACGGCCGCCATCAGCACCGACCAGATCAGAAACTGGGTGAGCCCCACTGCTCCGATGCCGAGGATCTTGCCGAGCATCAGCTCGAAGGGTTTGACGGTGGAGATGATGACCTCGACAACGTGCGAGCTCTTCTCCTCGAGCACCCCACGCATGACGTAGATGCCATACATGAGCACCGTCATGTAGATGATCATCACGAAGATGTAGGCGAGCATGAAGCTCTGGCCCTGGTCGCGGGTCTCCTCGCCACCCTTGCCGAGCTTGAGGGTCTTGAGGCCCACCCTGTGGGTCAGCTCACGGACCTGGTCCGGGTCGAGCCCAGCCCCGGTTAGACGGTCGGCGACCATGACGCTGTTGACCGATCGTTCGAGCACGTTGAGAAGCTTGAAAGCGGCCACGTTGGGCGCCACATACTCGGGTTGGCCCTCGTCGGGCATGGTGGCGGGGATCACCAGCACACCGTCGAAACGCTTGTTTTGGACCTCGTTTTTGAGCCGTTCACGGGTTGCCACGGGGTCTGGGCCCGGGTCCTGACGAACCAAGGTCACACTGAGCTTTTCGTCGTCACCGGCGAGGAGGCGATCGATTTCGTCTCGAATCGGATCGAAGAACCGGCCCGAGAGATCGACCACGGCGACCGAGAACTCGCCCCCTCCCCGCGCGGCGAGATAGGCGGGGAGAATCATGACGGCTCCCAGGAAGAATGGCACGAGCAGGGTTGAGATCCAAAACGCCTTGGTGCGGACCCGCTCCAGGTACTCGCGACGGATGATTGCGAGGATTCTATTCAACATGGTCGCGGTCCTCCTCCACGGCGCGGATGAAGATGTTCTCGAGGTCGGGGATGAAGCGTGTGAAGGACTCCACCTGGCTGCGGTCAACCAGGGCACGCAGCAGTTCTTGCGGTTCGCCGCCGTCGTCGAGTTCGACCAGGAGTTCATCGCGCAGCGGATGCACCGAGACTACGCCGGGCAGGGCGCGGAGATCAGCGTCCTCGAGATTCGACCTCACCCGCCAGGTGTTGCCGCCGAAGTCGGCGCGGATCTTTTCCAGCGAACCGGCCAGGATCGGCCGCGCGCGGTTGATGAGGCAGATCTCGGAGCACATTTCGTCAACCTGTGGCAGCACGTGGGTTGAGAGCACGATGGTCACCCCCTCGTCCCTCATCTCCAGCATGAGGTCCTTGAGCTGGCGGGTGTTGATGGGGTCGAGACCGGAGAAGGGCTCGTCGAGGATCAAGAGCTGCGGGCGATGGAGGATGGTGCCGATGAACTGGAGCTTCTGCTGCATTCCCTTCGACAGATCCTCGACCTTGTGGGTCGCCCACTCGTTGAGGTCGAAGCGGTCGAGCCAGGCTGAGGCGCGTTTCTTCGCCTCCCCCGGTCTGAGCCCGCGGATCGTGCCCAAAAAGACCAGGTGCTCGAGCACCTTCATCTTCTTGTAGAGCCCCCGCTCCTCGGGCAGGTAGCCGATGATCCGCCGCCGGTCGTCGTCCACCGGCTCACCGTCGAGCAGCACTGTGCCCGAGTCCGAGGCAATGATCCGCATCACCATGCGGATGGTGGTGGTCTTGCCGGCCCCGTTTGGTCCCAGCAGACCGAAGACCGAGCCCCGCGGGACCGAAAAACTCAGGTCGTCCACCGCCACGTGGTCCCCATAGCGCTTGCTCAGATGCTGTATGTCGAGTATCGCGTCCACTGCGCCTCCCCTTTTCGGTGTCGGAGCATACTACGTGCCACCCAGCCGGTTGTTCCAGTTCCGATTCTCCTGTCCGCGTCGCGGCGACGCGGACAGGAGAATCGGAAAAAGTGCTCGGCAATAAGGTCACAGAGAAACTGATAGCGAAGCGGGAGGGGTCGGGCGATCCCCCCGGACCCTCGCAATCCACCCGGTCTTTTCCCCAGTAATTCATTGCCTCATCAGAAACCCTTCGCCCAGTATTGTTGATTCAACAGCCCGCCCTCTGCCCTGCATTCTGATGACATAGGAGTCCCTTGGGTTCTCTGGTCCCGTGATCGCGATTCGGAAGGGCGAGCGGCATTCCGAATTCCGAATTCCGAATTCCGAATTCGTCTCCGGGCTTGCGTCAAGATTTGCCGTGTGGCAGAATACGCTTCCCTTGTGCTGCGCCGATAGCTCAATTGGATAGAGCATCTGGCTACGGACCAGAAGGTTGGGGGTTCGAGTCCCTTTCGGCGCGCCATTTAAATCAAGTACTTAGAGAGCACGCCTTTGGCGTGCTTTTTCTGTGGTCTCACCCTGGTCTCAGAGAACACACCCTTGAATTGTCGTTTGACGGACTCTGGTGGACGGGGCCCCCCCGGTCACGGCGCACTGAGCCCGATATCGATATCCCTGCCTAATCCGAAAACCCCCACCCCGGGGTCCTCAGGGCGGGTACAGGGCGTATATGGATATCGACAGAGGCACGCAGTTGCCCAACAACGCCGTTTGTTGAGTTCAAGTGCACCAGGGGTGCACCGCGGAGAGGGTGGTGCCGATCACCGTCAGTCCGGCGGCGCGAGACGCTTCAGCT
>JAOZUP010000266.1 GCA_029938595.1 Thermoanaerobaculales bacterium
ACATGCGCCCTGGACCCTTTACCCGAGCCCGCGGTAAGGTACGATGACCCCCGTGAAGAGACTCATTATTGCCGACTCCCATGTCGGTCAAGGGACCGACGACGCGGGTGCCATGAGCCTGCTCGTCCGCCGCGCGGCCGGTGACGGCGTAGGCGAGATAATTTACCTTGGTGACGCCTTCCAGTACCTGATCGGGATGTCGAAGTTCTGGACAACATCCCTTCGCGAGGTGATGGACGCGTGGCGCGAGGCCCGGGCGAGCGGCGTCAGAATTGTCGTTGTGGAGGGGAACCGGGATTTTTTTCTCGATGAGGAGGAGATTGCACGGGAGATTGACTGGGGTGGTCGGCGATATGAGTTTTCCCAGGGCGGCGTGCGATACCGCCTCGACCACGGCGATCTGGTCAATCGGCGCGATTTCCAGTACCGGTTCTGGTCTTGGTTTTCGAAATGCGGCCCGGCCCGTCTGTGGGCGCGATGGTTGCCGAAATCGATGGCGGTGGCCATCGTCCGGCGCATGGAGGCCCACCTCGCCACGACGAACAAAAAATTCCGCTACATAAAACCTATTTCCGATTTGAAGCGTGCAGCCGAACGCGCGTGGATCGAGGGCGTCAACGTGCTTTTTTGGGGCCACTTTCACTCGACCTGGGAGTGGAAGCGGGATAACCGCCTGGCGTTGATCATTCCGGCGTGGCTGGAGACGCGGCGGAGCGTGTTGGTCGACCCTGACGGGAGCTGGACCTACGTGGACGATAAATTGACTTTGTGGCGGGACGAGACGGAGCCGTGAGCGCTAGCCTATTACCCGGGCCGCGGACCGGACTCCATGGGTCGGTGGATCTACCCTCGTCAAAGAGCCTCACCAACCGCGCAATGATCGCCGCGGCTGCGGCTGGAGGGGGGGGCATCATCTCTCCGCTCGACTGCGATGACACCCGGGTTTTGGCTGCGGCCCTGGCCGCGGCGGGTTGGCCGGTGGTCTGGCACGAGAGTATCGAAATCGGAACCCACGTCGTACCCGCCGGACGGGTTCAGCTGGATCTTGCGGATTCCGGGACCGGAGCGCGGCTCATCCTCGGTCTGCTGGCGGCCTCTCCGGGGCTGACGGTCGTCGACGGGAGTGCGCGCCTCAGGGAACGGCCGATGGCCCCGCTCCTGGAGACCCTCGGGGGGCTGGGGGCCCGGCTTCGGCCGACCGGCAGCGGCCTACCGATCGAGGTTGACGGCAACGAGCTCGAGGGCGGAAGGGCGATGATTCGCCCCGAGGTTTCGTCGCAATTCGTGTCCTCGCTGCTCCTCGCTGCGCCGTTGATGGGTCGGGGGCTCGACCTCGAAATCATCGGCCCGTTGCCCTCCGCTCCATATCTCGACCTTACCGAAGACGTGCTGCGAGCCTTCGGCTCTGAGCTGGAAGTGGCCAACGATCGACGCCGATGGCGGGTCGCGCCCTTACCTCTTCAGCGGACTCGTTATGCCATCGAGGGCGATTGGTCGGCGGCCGCATTCGTGCTTGCGGCGGTCGCCGTTGCCGGCGGGTCGGTGGAAGTCGGGCCCCTTGATCCGGCGAGCCGGCAGGGCGATCGGGCGGTTCTGAATATCCTTGGGAGAACGTGTCTCGACACGATCTGGGATGGCGATCGGCTCCTCATCAGCGGCCTGGCGAACTCACCGATCGAGGCCGATCTGACGGACACGCCGGATCTCTTCCCGGCGCTGGCCGTGGTGGCGGCGGCCGGAGAGCCGGGCTCGTGCCTTGAGGGGCTCGATAATCTCAGGCACAAGGAGAGCGATCGGTTGACGGTGATGGTGGAGAATCTACGCCGGCTCGGTGCCGAAATTTCTATCAATGGGTCACGCGCTACCTTCGAGCGGCCGTTCGGCCGGAGATTCGAACAGCCGCCTCGAGTGACCGCGGCCGGCGATCACCGCATCGCCATGGCGATGGCCGTTGCGGCCCTGTCCGCCGGCGCCCTTGATCTGGACGATTCAGACTGCGTGAGCAAGTCGTTCCCGGGTTTTTGGGGTATGTGGGATGGGCTCACCGCCGCGAGAGTGGGGGGCGCGTGAAACTTCCGTCACCGTCCGCGATGCTGGTCGAGCATCCTGCGGTTCCGGTACCGATGATCGATGGGGAAGGCCGGGAAGACGCAGTTGAGGGTAATGAGGTAACGGTCGGCTCATTGTCGCGGGCCGAACGCTGCCACGTGGCGGTGCAATTGACTGCGGCCGCCTCGCTGCTATCCGAGTTCGATCTGTGGCCCGGGCGAAGAGCGATTCGCGAGATACAGGTTACCCGGACGCGGATGGGACTCCGGGCAACCCTCGGCGGATTTCCGGTGCCCCTGTCGCCGGTTTTCCGACGCCTCGGTGGGGGAGAGGCGGCAGCTGAGGCCGCCCGTAACGCGGTGTTGGTCGCGATCTCGGAGGCCGTCGGGCTCCCGATCGCGGCGATCGAGGTCGAACGAGATGAGCCGGGGTTCTTTCTCGAACGCGCGGTCATACGGCAGCTGCGGGAGTTGTCTCGTCCCCTGGATCCCGTAACCGCCCGCGCTCTCTGGGCTCTTCGCTGGGACCCGATTCCGACGCCGGAGGCAGGCGCCACCAACTACTGGCACGTACCAAATCCCGGGACCGCGACACGTCTGGCCGCGTCGCTGTGGTCATCGTTGAGGCGCCGGGGCATCAGTGCCTGGTTGCGGCCCAGCGGCGGCGAGGGCGGTGTGCCGGACCTCGGCCAAACCGGGGTGTTGATCACAGTCGGGACGGTGACAGCCGCTGACCTGGCCGTGATTTCGCACTGGACCGGGCAGCAAGGCTGCTCCTCGGCGGTGATCGGGACATTTCCGTGCGGCTGGCACCCGCCGTACCCCCCAGTCTTCGACGGCAGATACCTGGCGCGGCATCTGGCGGTGGTCGGGGTGCCGCTGGCAGAGGTCCAGGAGATTGTCGAACGCCGCCAGGGCCGTTTCAATCCATTCGCTGAGGCTGAACGCGTGGCAATCACCGAGTCTGCTCGATCCCTCTTTGCCGTAACGGCGACCGGTGTCCGGGAACGCACCCCCGATGTCTCCGGCGAGCGAATCCATCACCTTCTCGGTCTCGATCCTGAGGGTTTGTCGAGGGAGTTTCTGGCCGAGCACACCGGGCTCGATGGTGATGAGATTTTGGAAGGTCTTGAACGGGTGGCGGCGGTGGCGATGGAAGACAGGTGGCGGCTGCCAGAGCCGCCTCTCCTGGTTCCCGATCCGCTTCATTCCGATCTTGCCGCACTCATGCCACCGAGGGATCCACGGCGGCTGTTACACGAGGCGCTGGGGACCGGTGATTCGGGCCCACTCGAGGGCTGGGCCCGGCAGCGGCTGGACCGGCTCGAAGGGTTCGCGGTACGCGATCTGCTCGCGAATCTTGCACCAGGCGTGTGCGGCACCCTGATTCAGCTGCTCTGTGCCGAGGCCTGTTTGTCGGTGCTCGATCTCTCGGGCGCGCGGAACGCCCTCACCAACCTCCCGCCTGGGCTTGGAGGGGTCCACGACCAATGGCTCTGGGCGTTGGATCATCCTCACGGCGGGGAGTGGACGATTCCGTCCACGGAGGATGCTCTTTCGGCACCGCGGGCGACCGCAGAGATTCTTGTTCACCTCCTGCGGTCGCATCAAGCATCGAGGGATGAATTGTATGAAGAGGGTCGGGATTTCCTGCAGCAGATTCTTCCGCGGCTCGCCGAATTGCTGAGACGAAGGATAGAAATCGAGCTGACGTCGATCGAGGAGCCGGAGCAGCTTGCGGATTCCCGATGGCGGCGGGAGGTGGTGTCCGGTAATCGTCGTCTGCAGGCACAGCTGATCCACAGGATGGCCCTCTATTTCCTGAAGACCTCACAACCCCGGCACGCCCGGCGGCTCCTGGATACCCTGGTCAATGACCGCTTCGGACCGGGATTCAGGGGCGCAGTCGAGTTCGATCTCGGGGCGGCGGCGCTTGCCGAGGGGCGCAGCCACGAAGCCCACACTCATCAAATGTGCGCCTTCCGCCTCTTTCAGGCGGCTGGCTTTCGCTACCGCACGTGCGCGGTTCTATTCAATCTGGCGGTTGCCGAGATCGACCAATTGGGGGTTACGCGGGCTCGCGATCATCTGGACCATCTGGCCGCGGTCGATTGGGAGTTTCCGTTCGTTCTTGGAGAGCGTTGCCGTCTCCACCTGGCCACCGGCGACGAAGAATCATTTCGTGCGCAGTTGGCAGCCTTCGAGGATGCGGTGGATGCAGAAGACTCCAGGTTCACCGAAGGCCTGAGCTTTTTGCGCGGTGCTTCGGCAGCCCTCGCCGGCAACCTCGAGCGCGCGGCAGAGCTCTTCGCACGGTCCGGTCAGGAAGGGGAGGCATGGTCGGCTCTTGTCGATGCTTCGTCGGGAGGGGGTGGCGGGTCGTTCGGAGACGACGGCTGGGGAGTCTTCCTGGCAGCGCGACTGGTGTTGGGAGCATGGAAGCGCAGCGACGCGGTGGAGATTCTCGGCACGGATCCACCAACTACAGCAGAAGCGCTCGGTATGGCCCTGGCGGAGCGTGTGGGCGGGCGGCGGTTGATGATTGCTCGTCGGCTGCGTTCGCAGGCGGTGCGGCGGCTCCGAGCCGAAAATCTCCAGGGTTGGGCGGATCAGCTCAGCGGCCGAGAGTCTCCGCTCCATGGAGTGGTGACAACCCTTGCTGGGATCATTGATTGCGGGGGCCCGGAGAAGATCCCTCCGAGTCAGGTAGAGGAACTGGTTGCGGGGCTCGAGGTTGAGGGTCTAGAGCTTCGCGACGCAGCTGACGGGCGACTTATCTGGAAAACAGGTGACGGCCTACCGGGGACAGAGGTGCGGCACGGGCGAATCATCGTAATTCCACTCGGGGGAGAGGTCTCCCAGAACCCTCTGTGGTCCCTTGCGATCAGAATTCTCGAGATGCATGCTCCGTCGGGTACCCCAATGGCCAACTCCGAGGTCGAGACGACGGGCTTCTACGGTGTTTCCCCGGCGGCGAGAGAAGTCAGGCGGCAGCTGTGCGAGCTCGGACCCATTCATCTGGCAGTCTTGCTTCTCGGCGAGACTGGCGTCGGCAAAGAAGTAGCCGCAACCGCCCTCCACCGGTTGTCGGGTCGGTCCGGGGCTCTCGTCGCGGTCAACGTGTCGGCGATACCAGCCGGTTTGCTCGAAGCCGAGCTCTTCGGGTCGGTGAAGGGCGCGTTCACGGGCGCCGACCGATCACGCCGGGGCCTGGTAACGGCTGCCGATGGCGGGACGCTGTTTCTCGATGAGATTGGGGATCTCGACCCACCGCTTCAGGTCAAAATATTACGCTTTCTCGAATCGCAGGAGTTTCGGCCGGTTGGGTCGACGGAGGGGAGGACGGTGGACGTGCGAATCGTTGCCGCGACTCACCGGAATCTCGAGCGTCGTATGCGCGAAGGCACGTTCCGACCAGATCTGTACTATCGAATCGCCGGTTTGCCCGTAACGATTCCGCCGCTTCGGGAGCGGAGGGAAGATATTGTTGAGCTGATCAGGCTATTTGAAGCCGAAGCCCTCGCCCGCCATGGACTCAAGCCGTGCAGATGGAGTTCCGAGTCTCAGAAGGCACTGCGCCGTTACGACTGGCCAGGAAATGTCCGCGAGCTCCGGCAGACGGTGGAGGTCGCCCTGGTGCGAGCAGCGGGAGGGATTGTGCTGCCCGAGCATCTGCCGATCGACGTGAGCGATGACTTCCCGGTTGGGACGTGGAGTGAGGCTCAGACGGAATTCAGACGACGCTTTCTCACGAGTGCTCTCCGCCGCAACCACGGCAACCGCACGGCCACCGCCCGCGAGCTCGGGATCTCCCGCCAAGCCCTCCTCTACCACCTCCGCAAGCTGGGTCTTACAAACAGCGGCCGCCGCTGAGTGTTTTCCTATCTCTTTTTTGATGGATTCAACGGCTCGACGTCGTTGAATCCATCAAAAAAGAGCGGGCCGTGAGGCCCGCAGGAGGAAGGAGGAGGTATGATGTCGTACCAGGTCGTTGTGTGCCCGGCTA
>JAOZUP010000267.1 GCA_029938595.1 Thermoanaerobaculales bacterium
CAGCGCCCACGTCGGTCAGCGTGCGCTGGTAGAAATCGGTGAACATGCCGATGACATTGGGCGGCGCGTAGACGACGAGCGGACCCGTCTCCTTGAGGTCGAGGTAACTCATCGAGTAGATGACGTCTGCATTTGGTGTGGGTACCAGCGCACGAGCGTCCATACGGTCTTTCCAGATCGGCAGCACGTTGTAGCCGGCGCCAAATTCCGCCTCCGACCCGTCCCGCAGGCCGATGACGTTTAGGGTCGGCAGGGTCATCATGTAGCTCTGCACCGCGCGCTGCAGCAAGAACTGCTCGTGCACGGAACTGAGCTCATCGGCGCCGGGCCATCCGCCGTCGTACATCTGCTTGACCAGCGGTGGCGTGACCGGAGCATCCTGCGCAGTCGCACTCGAGGCAAGCAGCGTAATTACAAGCAAAAACACAATTTTAAAAATGGGCATTCTTAGTCTCCTTAACATATGAATTCCAAGAGGCTTCCTATCCTCAAAAACGTTAACTACCCTTCTCTACGTTCGGGGGCATCCAGCTTGCATCGAGGATTGTTTTCTCCGGCCAGTAGGTGCGCAGGTAAAGGGAAAACACTCCATCGGGCGCCGGCAGCCAGTTGGATTCCTTGTCCTTGCCGGGTGACTTCGCACCCATATACAAGGTGAGAGAACCGTCTGCGTTGTATTGCAGCGTCTTGTTCTTGGTGCCTAGCGAGTAGCGCTTCAGCGGATTTTGATTGAAAAAGTGCTGTTCGTTGTAAAGCGTCAGCGACCAGAACCCACGAACCGGTGGCGTCTGGCCTTTCGGGAAAGTGAGGGTGTAGCTATTACTACCGTCGAGCGGCTGTCCCGTGCTGTCGAAATCGCGATAGAGGTACTTGGTCTCGTTTGGCATGTTCTCCCACATGTTCGACTTCGCACTGGCCGTGCGATTGAGGTAGTCGGTACCCCACGCCGCATTGTTCACCTGCGAATTCCAGCCATTGCCGGCGGAGCGACCATTATGGATCCACTGACGTAGCGGTGGGAGCATCGCGGACTCGGTCGCTTTCGCGGTTTCTATGAGCCACTGCTTCACCTTCGGATCCTTGTCTGCGGCATCCAGCACACTGCTAATCCATCCATAGAGGGCTTCCTCGCCCGGTAACGGCGGCACCGACTTCATCACGCCCGGCAATTCGTCGAAGAACGTCTCCGGGTTCACCCATTGCGTCTCGCCTTTGCCGCTGGACTTGGGTGTGATTATCGGGGTTTTTGTCCAATCTGTCGTCTTCATCTTCCCGTCGAACTTCGAGAGCGGATAGACGCCGACCCGACTAATCACTGGCTGAATGGCCGCCTTATCTTCCGCCGTGGAGTCCATGAAAATACGCGGAATCACAAATATCAGCGCCGTGTCAGACTTCACCACAGCCTTGATGCCGGCGGGCGTCTTGCCGTTCCAGTTTGGTCCGACAACCAGGTAGAAGCCGGGCTTGGTGCCGTAGGGCTTGCCAATTTTGGAGAACTCCGACGTGCGTGCACCATAAACCGCATACACCCAGAACCGATCTTTGAAGTCGGGCACCTGCAAGACGACCGAATCCTTGTCCAGATCAAAAAATCCGGTGCCGTACACAACGTCCTGGTTTGGGCAGGCGACGGATTTCTGTTCCGGGCTGATGTAGTCGGTGAGCATCGCAAGCCCGTTGTAGCCCATCGGCAACCCGCCATACACAGAGGGTTCCTTTATCTTGGAGAACGCAGTAGCGCGATTGGACATATTGACCAGCGGCCAGCCCCAGACGTAGGCCATCTGCCCAACCGCCTGGACATATGCCTGAGTCATCGTATTGCCGGATGCCGGGCCTGTGCCTGGAACCTGGTCAGCGGATGTTGGGGCCGGCACGTACACTTGCTGCGCGTGCCCGGTTGTTGTGAATGCCGGCGATGCAAGGAGCACGGCGGCAAAAAGAACGGCTGCTCGTTTCTTGGTTGTTATCATCGTTTCTCTCCATTTCTTAGAATCGTTCACACTCGGTATCGCGATGCATCAGCCACGAACGAGCCCTTCGAGGACTCTGAAGGTGGGCCAAGGCCCACCCTCCCCTACTTATCGTGGCCCTTCTGCTTGTTCTTTTTCTTGGCGGCTTTCCACTCCTTCTCGAACGCCTTGGCCTCGTCCTTGGTCATGATCTTCATCGGCACTCTGACGACGCTGTTCGCAAACTGCACGTCCAGGTTGTAGTTGCCGTACTGGATACCGCCGGGAACGTGGAAGTAGAGCCGGCCGACGCAGGCGCGTTGGGGATTGAGCTCGACCTGGTCGTAGGCCAGGCTCTGCATCGGTTTCGTGGGATCCGAGAAAAACCCGATGCGGCACGCCTGGTCCGCACCGGGCGGGAAATAGTTGATCGAATCTTGGTTCATATTTGCCCTCTCGGTCATGGCTTCAAGAGAGCCGCGGGCTTTCCCGTACTCTTTCGCGCTCGGCAGTGCGATGACCTGTCCGCCGGGCGCCACGAGCTTGATCTGGTCACGAGTGATCTTCTGGCCCTTCACGCCCTTGAGCACGGTCATGCCGACATCAAGCAGCATCCACTCGTTTTTGACCGATTCGTTCGCGATCCTGTAACCGAGGACCACCCAGCCCTCGTCGGTTTCGGCGACGCGGACGTACTGGCCCTCGACGCCGGTCTTTTCTCCGGCCTGCGAGGGCGTTTCATCGGCGGCGGCTGCGAGAGCCCCGTAGCCGACGCTGGTCAGTGCGACCACGGACGCCAGCACCATGCAAAACAACTTCTGGTTTTTCACTTTGAACATCCTTTCGTCTCGTTCAAATAACATTCGAGCCTCTTGCAAAATTCGAATTCCCACGGGCGGGGATAAACCCCGCCCCTACGGATTTCTTTGTAGGGGCGGGGTTTATCCCCGCCCTTTCGCATTCTATTACCTCGCACGCTCGCCCGTGAGCTATTTTTGCAAGCGGCTCATTCGTCAGCCAGACCGTAACTCCTCCTACATACCCCCCAGCAGTTGCTTCTTTTTGGCGTCGTAGTCCTGCTGGGTGATGAGCCCCTTGGTTAGCATGTCCTTGAGTTCCGAGAGCTCCTGTTCAACGGACTCGGACCCGGTGGAGCCGGCAGTGCCCGTAGCATTTTGGGCCGAGGCGGCGGCCTGGGTGGCCGCATCCGCCGCCTGATTCGCCGACGCGGCGGCATCGTTGGCTGCCGCCGCCGACTGCGACGCTGAGTCCGACTGGTAGGCGGCATCCTGATAGGCGGCGTTGGCCGAGGCCGACCCGGCGGACGCTCCTACCGCCATGCCGACGGCCATGGATCGCCGTCGAGTCCGGCGGTGTACTCCGGCCGCCGACAGCGGAGTCAGCGGTCTTCCGATGACGTCGATGAATAGGGTGTTGGGTCCGCCCCGTGCCGGGAGCTCGCCCTCCAGGATGTCGACACCGAAGGAGATCGCATCCCCTTGGATGACCGCGTCGGACATGGTCACAACGACGTTGGCCATCTCCCCCTCCTCGAGGATCGACAGGGTCGCGTTGGGCGGGTCGACGACAAAGCTGTCATCACCGGTCCGGCCCCACGCGTATGCCGTTTCGAGCGGCATGTGGCCGGCGATCCGGTCGGGCCGATCGGAGAAGAAGATCGTGGTGGGGCTCGTCCCATGGATGGTCAGCCGGTCGCCGTCGAACTCGAATCCTCGCGAACTCTGCACCAGGAGATAGGCCGGCTCGTGGGATGTGTCGTCATTGCCCTCGGCGTTGTCAGTCTTCGTGCAGCTCATCGAGGTGATGAACACCCCGGCCAGTACGAAGAACGCGGTTGTACCGTATCTCCGCGCGCGAGGCATCTCGTTTCCGTTCATCTCCGTGACCTCCTTCAATTCTGAAGGTGGGCCAAGGCCCACCCTACCCCGGGCCCGAAAATCGAAAGACCCGTGTGCCCACCCTACCTCGCCGCAGGCGTGTACCAGATCGGTGACGACCAGGCGCGCTCCTGACGCGTCGCAAGGGAATCTGGGGCCGGAATGTTCTCCGGCCCCCCGATACCACCGGCTGATTCCTACTGGGTCGTCTTGCTTTCAGTCGTCATCGATGCCAGCACCTTGTCGATGCTCAAGCTCGAACCACTGGCCGGTGGAAACTCCTTCAGACTCTCCAAGAACTGCTGAACGTACATTTGAGCGGGAACCATGACAAACATCCGGTCCGCCCACCACTTTACGTACATGTCTGACTGTTCCATGAATCGCTCGTAGGGGTCGCGACGAAGGTTGACGAGCATCGGCCAGCTTGGAGTTTTGTGCCAAGCGGTGGGAAGATTACCCGACATCTCGGTCCAGATGACCTTCCAGTCGTTATACCGAAGGCAATTCAGGCCGCCGGCGGCGTCGAAGTAGAAGATCTCACTGCGGTTGCCCGGACCCTTACCCATCAGCGCATCCGTCTGATCGTAACCGTCAAGGTGGGCCTTGAAGGTCTTGCCATTGGCCTTGACGCCGCCTTTCAGGAGCTTCTCCTTGATATCGGGTTCACCAACAATGGACAGCAAGGTCGTCATCCAATCCTGTTGCGAGAAAATGTCGTTGATGATCGTACCTGCCGGGAACTTGCCCGGCCAGCGAGCCAGCATCGGCACGCGGAAGCCGCCTTCGTTGGTCAGGCCCTTCTCACCTCTGAACGGATGGGTGCCGCCCTGCGGCCAGGTGAATATTTCAGCGCCATTGTCAGTCGACCAGATCACAATCGTGTCATCGGCGATGCCCAGTGAGTCGAGCTTGTCGAGCAGTGCTCCGGTGACATAGTCCAGCTCCGCCATGCCGTCTGCAAAAATTCCATTACCGGTTTTGTTATCCCATTTTTCAGACAGATGGATCCAGACATGGTTGCGTGTCGAGACATGCCACAGGAAGAACGGTTTGCCCGACGCGTGCGCCCGATCTATGAAATCGAGCGACCTATTGAGAAGGTCTTCCTCAATCGTTTCCATGCGCTTCTTGGTTAGCGGACCCGTATCGGTGCAACTCTGTTTGCCAACGACGCCCCAGCGTGGCTCGTCCGTGTTGTCGAACGTATCCGTCGCAACGCAGTCCATCACGCCGCGTGGACCAAATTTTTGCCTGAACGCGGGGTCCTTCGGGTAGTCCGGGTTCTCCGGCTCTTCTTCGGCATTCAGGTGGTACAGGTTGCCGTAAAATTCATCCATGCCGTGCACGGTCGGCAGGTACTCGTTGCGGTCACCCAGGTGATTCTTCCCAAACTGACCGGTCATATAGCCATGCGGTTTCAGCAGTTCCACGATGGTCGGGTCAATGGCGCGAACACCATGCTTCGCGCCCGGCATGCCGATCGTCAGTAGACCGGTGCGGAAAGGGTTTTGTCCCAGCATGAACGAAGCGCGCCCTGCGGTACAGGATTGCTGGGCGTAAGCGTCGGTGAACAAGAGTCCTTCGTTGGCAATGCGATCAATATTCGGTGTTCTGCCTCCCATCAAGCCCCGGTGATAAGCGCTGATGTCGTCCTGTCCGATATCATCGCCCCAAATCACCACGATGTTTGGTTTCTTGTCCTGCGCGTAGGCCGTTCCGGCGGACAAACAAAGTCCGCACAACAGCAGTGCAAAGATAGAAATGGTTGTGGTTCTCATGATCTTGGTTCGCATTCTTTTCCCCTTTCAGTTCGTACTATTTTCAGTTCCCACTATTTCGCTTCTGCAGGCGTGTACCAGATCGACGATGACCAGGCACGCTCCTGGATGGTTGGCGGCACCGCGTCGGACAGCGGAAGATTGTTTCTGGCCGAGTCGTAGGTCGACGGTTGGCTCGAATTGACGGCGGTCATGATTCAATCCTCCATTCGGGCTGGTTGCCCACGGGCTCTTGTGCGCGTCTCTCTCAATCTGTTGGCTGCCCGCGTATTCTAACCCATCAGAAAACACCATCCAAACATATCCCGGGCGTTTCGAGCCGGTCCTTGAAACGCTCTGAAGCTGGGCCAAGGCCCACCCCGGGCTTTAGTTCTCCGGGAAAATCGTATTCCAGTCGTCTTTCATCGAGACGA
>JAOZUP010000019.1:0-7008 GCA_029938595.1 Thermoanaerobaculales bacterium
TTGAAGGCGATGCCGCTGTGGATGCGGCAGAAGCTCCACCTGCCGCGCGAGATTCGACGCGAGCTCGACGGTAAGTACACGCGCCGCATCGTCTTCACCGAGCACCACGAGTCGCACGCCGCCTCGGCCTTCTTCCCGTCGCCCTTCGACGAAGCGGCGATATTGACCCTCGACGGGGTGGGGGAGTGGGCCACCGCCAGCTTCGGCAGCGGGCGCGGCAACCGCATCGAGCTCAGCCACGAGCTCCACTTTCCGCACTCGCTCGGCCTCCTCTACTCGGCCTTCACCTATTTCTGCGGCTTCAGGGTCAACTCTGGTGAGTACAAGCTGATGGGCCTCGCGCCCTACGGCGAGCCTTGCTGGGTCGATGAGATCCTCGACAAGCTCCTCGACCTCAAGGAGGACGGGTCGTTCCGCCTCGACCTGAGCTACTTCAACTACTGCCAGGGCCTGACGATGACCTCAAAGGCTTTCGACCGGCTCTTCGGAGGCCCTCCGCGCACCCCCGAGACGCCGCTGACACAGCGCGAGATGGATCTCGCGGCCTCGATCCAGAAGGTGACGGAGGAGATCGTGCTGCGCACCGTCCGCCACCTCCACGAGCGGACCGGTATGAAGAACCTCTGTCTTGCCGGCGGTGTGGCGCTAAACTGCGTCGGCAACGGCCGCATCCTCCGTGAAGGGCCATTCGAAGAGATCTGGATCCAGCCCGCGGCCGGCGACGCCGGCGGCGCCCTCGGCACGGCGCTCTTCATCTGGTATCAGCTGCTAGGTAACGAGCGGCGGACCGAGACGCCCGACGCTCAGCGGGGGACGCTCCTCGGACCGAGCTTCTCAACAGACGAGATCCGCCCCTTCCTCGACTCCACCGGCTCGGTCTACCGTTTCATCGACGACGACGCCGAGCTCGATCGCGAGATCGTCGACCTCATCGAGGACGAGAAGGTGGTGGGCCTCTTCCATGGACGGATGGAGTTCGGTCCGCGCGCGCTCGGCTGCCGGTCGATCATCGGCGACGCCCGCAGTCGGCGCATGCAGTCGGTGATGAACCTCAAGATAAAGTTTCGCGAGTCCTTCCGGCCCTTCGCGCCGATCGTCCTGCGCGAGAGGGTCAGCGACTATTTCGAGATGGAGGACGAGGCCGACAGCCCGTACATGCTGCTGGTGGCATCGGTCGCCAAGGACAAGCGAACCCCCGTCGACGACGACGGCGCCCAGGGTCTCGACAAGCTCAAGCTCGTGCGCTCGCAGGTGCCGGCCATCACCCACGTCGACGGTTCGGCCCGGGTCCAGACCGTCGATTCAGTGCGTCACAAAAGACTCCACCGGCTGATGTCCTGTTTCGAGGAGCGCACCGGCTGTCCGGTGATGATCAACACCTCGTTCAACGTACGCGGTGAGCCCATCGTCTGCACGCCCGAGGACGCCTACCACTGCTTCATGGGCACCGACATGGACGTGCTGGTGTTGGAGAACTTCATCCTGCTCAAACACGAGCAGCCGCAGACCGCGGCCCCCGACCGCGACCAGTACCTGGCGCAGTTCGAGCTGGATTAGGAGCCTAATATGCGATCCATTTCCATTCCGTACCCGTTCCCGTACCCGTTCCCGGGTATGGGTCGTTGGCTCGTCGGGTACGGGTACGGGTACGGGGACGGAAACGTTTGATATGGCTGTCGTTCAGATCAACCGCAATCCCACCCGCCGCGAGCTCAACCAGTTTGGTTTCATCTGGATGGGCTTCGTCGCCTTCTTCGGGGTCGTCGCATTCTTCAAGCTCCACAACCCCTCGCTCGCGCGCGGTCTGTGGGTTGCAGCCGTCCTGGTGCCGGTGATCGGCTGGGTCTTCCCCCGGTTCATGCGCTGGGTCTTTCTGGGCATGTCCTATCTGGCGTTTCCGATCGGGTTCCTGGTCTCACACGTGGTGTTGGCAGTGGTCTACTACCTGGTATTGACGCCGATCGGCATACTGACGAGGCTTTTCGGATATGATTCGATGAAGAGAAAATTCGATCCTGAGGCGAAGAGCTACTGGGTCGAGCGGTCCGCGGCCGCAGTCGATTCCAAGCGCTACTTCCGTCAGTTCTGAGGAGTTGGGATGAACGATCAGAAAGACAACGGACAAGACTTCGAACGCGAGGCCGACGCGCCGCAACAGGGGATCGTGCGCGAGTTCCTCGACTTCCTGATGCACAACAAGAAGTGGTGGCTGACTCCGATCATCTTCGTGCTGCTGCTGGTGACGGTGCTGATCGTTCTTTCGGGATCGGCGGCGGCACCGTTCATTTACACGCTGTTTTGATGCCGTTGCGCTGAACCACACTGCGCCGGTTCAGGGTTCAAGGTACAGGGCCACTGTCCCGTCCTGGAATAGTTGGTACCAGGGGACAAACGGCAATCGCAATCGCTATCGGGATCGCTATCGCTATCGAAATAGACGGTACCCATCCGCGTTTTCGATACCGATAGCGATTGCGATAGCGATACCGATGGACACGTTGGCTTCAACCGAGCAGCGCCAGGAAGACTCCGGCCGCCACCGCGGACCCGATCACCCCGGCGACGTTTGGACCCATGGCCGCCATCAGCGGGTTGACCTTGCCGTCGGTCTCCGTGGATACGAAATCCTGGACGACCCGCGCCGCCATCGGAACCGCGGAAACACCGGCAGCACCGATGCATGGGTTGATCTTGCGGTTTGCGGGGAGTACCAGATTGAGCCCTTTGGCAAAGACCAAACCGCCAAAGGTACTGCAAGAGAAGGCGATCATCCCCAGCACGAGGATGAAGATTGTTTGCGGCCGGAGGAAGGTGCCGCCCTCCATGGTCGCTCCGATGACCACCCCCAGGAAGATGGTGACTATGTTAATCAAGGTGCCGCCTGCGGTCTTCGCCAGTCGGTCGGTGACGGTGGACTCGCGGAGAAGATTGCCGAACATCAACATGCCGATCAGCGGTGCGCAGGCGGGTATCGCGAGGGATGCGACCACCGCTACGACGATCGGGAAGAGGATGACCGCCGTCTTGGAGACTGCCTTGGTCTGAGGCATATCGATTGCCCGTTCTCTCCTGGTCGTCAGCAGGCGCATGATCGGGGGCTGGATGATCGGAACCAGTGCCATGTAGGAATAGGCCGCAACAGCAATCGCACCAAGGAGGTGGGGCGCCATGATCGACGCGAGGAAGATCGAGGTCGGGCCGTCGGCGCCGCCGATGATGCCGATGGCCGCCGCTTCCTGGGGGGTGAAACCGAAGACATAGAACGCCCCGAGGGCTGCGATCGCAATCCCGAACTGGGCGGCGGCGCCGAGTAGAAAGGTGATGGGCCGCCCGAGGAGAGGACGGAAGTCGGTCAGAGCGCCGACTCCGAGGAAGATCACCGGTGGCAGAAACTCGGTCTTAATGCCGGCGTCGTAAATCAGCTGCAGGAGGGGGTGGGTTCCGTGGCCGACGGCAGCGATACCGTCCGCCGATGCGCTCATCATCGCGTTGGGAAGGTTGGCGAGAATGGCGCCGAAACCGATCGGAATCAGGAGCAGGGGTTCGTAGCCCTTGCGAACGGCCAGGAAGATGAGGGTTCCGCCGACCGCGAACATCACGAGATTCTGCCAACCGAGGCCGGCAAAGCCCGATTGGGTCAGGAGAAGAGTGGTCAGGGTCCCCATCTAACTCAAGCTCCGATGGTCATGATCGACTTCCCCGCTTCGATGTCGGCGCCGATGCCGGCGTCGATGCTGAGCACCGTGCCTCCGCACGGGGCCTTGACGTCGTGCTTGGCCTTCATGGCCTCGACCGCGGCCACAACCTGGCCCTTGGTGACCCTGTCCCCGGCGCTGACGTTGATCTCCACCAGCTCGGTCTTTCCCTGGAAGGGGGAGTAGACCGGGGTTCCGGCGGTTGGCGCGGCGGCGTCGGCCAATGTCGCCGCCACCGTGGGTCCGACGCCTGCGGGCGGCTCAATGGTGATGCTGAATCTGCGCGTGGAGCCGTTTTCGACCACCGTGCAGGTCGTGGTCACCTTCTGATCGAAGATCGCGGTGCCGGCGGTGGTGGGCGGGACAGCGGGCGCCGCCTCTTTCGGAACTTCCTTCTTCTTGAGAGGCAGGACAATCTTGGCCTTGCCGGTGAGCAGGCGGATACCCTCGTTGAGCTTCATGTTCTTGCCCGGGACGATCGCGGAGGCGACCAGGAAAACACTCTCCTCTGTCACGGGGAGACCGCGTTCCTCGAGAGCGGCTCGGGCCGGCGCGAGGCTGTCCGGGGCGGCCTCGAGCGGGTCGCCGTCGAAGGGTGGTTTCTCCAGTTGCTCGGCTGCAATCTTCACGACCTCGGGATCCGGCGGCAGCGGTGGGCGCCCGAAATAGCCGAGGACCGCCTTGCCGTACCCGTCGTTCATTTTCTCCCAGCGTCCGAGCAACACGTTGTTGAATGCCTGCAGCCAATACTGCTGGCTGCCCGGGGTGACGCTGGTCCAGGCGCCTCCTGCCTTCACCACCACGGGAAACTCGGCCAGCACGTCGGAGTAACGATCGAGGATGCCGGCCTCCTGCATCATGTGCACGTTTGGTCCGATCGCGCCACCGGGCATCGGGAAACCGACCACGCGGGCGTCGGCGGTGGTAGTCACCGGGTTGAAGTAGTAGTCGGCCATTCCTTCGTTGAGGAGGTCTTCGATCTCGGCCATCTTGGTGTGGTCGATGTCGAGCGAGTAACCGGTGCCCTTGAGGGCGTGCCACATCGACCGCACGTCGGGCTGCACGGTGCCCGAGGCCATCGGACGAACCGAAAGATCGATGCCGTCGACCCCACCCTCGATGCCGGCCATGTAGCACGACACGGCCATCGACGCTGTGTCGTGGGTGTGCTGCCAAAGAATCACCTCTGGCGGCAGGATCTTCTTCAGCCCCTTGGCAGTCTCGTAGCAGGTCGTGGGGTCGGTGGTACCGGACGCATCCTTCATGCACACCGAGTCGATGTGGATTCCCTTGTCCAAAAGCTGGCGGATGATGTCGATGTAGAAATCGGCGGTGTGGACGGTCTCGTCTTTGAATGGAAGCCCCATCAGCGCCACGCAGACCTGATGGTGCATGCCGGCATCGACGATCGGTTTTCCAGTTTTTGCCAGGTTGTCGACGTCGTTCATGTAGTCGAAGTTCCGGTCCCAGGTCGTACCGTGGCGCGCCATCAACTGGGCCTGGAGATCCAAGGCGTCGAGCCGCTGGGTGGTCAGGGTGACGCCGGAGACCGAGCGGGTGAGTATCTGGAGGTCGACATCCGGTCCGACCGCCTCCCGCATGCCGTCCATGCACGTGAAGGGATCCTCGCCGACGTAGAAAAAAGGTGCCTGGTACCGTGCCCCGCCCCCAAACTCGAAATGCCGGATGCCCGCTTCCTTGGCCGCAAACTCCATCGCCGGCAGGATATCGGCGAGACGGACCTTGCCACCGAACGAGCTTTGCAGCCCGTCGCGGAACGGTGTGAACATGACACGGATTTTCTTGGGGTTCTCGGTGAAGATCATCACTCCTCCTCGATGCGGGTCACCCTCGCGCCGGGATACATCGACGCGACGGCGGTGGAAATAGCTGCGACGAGAACAGGGTCCATCGATGCCACGCGGTCCGGAAAGACCACGGTGATCAGCTTCATGATCAGGGCGAGGGCTCCAAGTAGGACAAAAACGGAGATCAGTGCGATCAGGCATGCGGAGAACAGACTCGTTACGTCCAAATCGGGCTCCCGTCGAGCGGTTGGATCGGCGCATTCGTAGATTTCATTGCATCGCTCGCCGAACCACTCCTCCGCGTCATGGAAAGAGGATACGCCGATTTCCCGCGGCGTCCAGTGGGAATTGTGAATTTCTTCACTTCCAATTCAACCACAAAGAGGAGGGTGATCACTTGAGTTTCCCTCTCACGCGGAGCTGAGCTATTGTGGAATCGATGACCGAAACAAGAAGTTCTGGAATTGGTGCCCGTTCACTATTCGTTGGCGCAGCCGCGGTGGTGGTCCTGGCTGGGCTCAAGGCGGCGCAATCGCTCGTGATCCCCTTTCTGCTTGCCCTCTTCCTCGCCATTATCTGTGCGCCCGCCGTGTCGTGGCTCACCAAGCGCCGTGTACCCGCAGGGCTGGCCGTCCTCGCAGTAGTGATCGTCCTCCTCGCCGTGTTCTCGGGCTTCGGGGCGGTGGTAGGTGGTTCGGTGAATGAGTTTGCGGCCTACGCTTCGCAGTACCAGGAGCGTTTCGACGGGCTGGTGCAGTCCGTGAGTGACTGGTTCGTGGCCCGCGATATCGACCCGAATTCGCTTGACATCCTGCAGATGGTACAACCGGGCAAGCTCATGAATCTCCTCGGGGGGGTGCTCAAGAACCTGGCGGCCGTTCTGTCGAATTTCTTTTTGATCATTCTCACCATGATTTTCATTCTCCTCGAGGCCGCGAGCTTTCCGACCAAGATGCGGGTGGCGGTCGGGAATCGACGGTTCGATATGGACAACCTGGGGCAGATCGTCACCCAGGTGCAGCATTACCTCGGCATCAAGACCGCGACCAGTCTGGTGACCGGACTTCTGATCGGCGTCTGGACCGCTGTCATCGGCCTCGAGTTTGCCGTGGTGTGGGGGCTTATTGCCTTCCTGCTCAACTACGTGCCCAACATCGGGTCGATCGTCGCAGCGATTCCCGCTGTCCTACTGGGGTTGATCCAGGGCGGCGTAGGGTACGCGCTTCTGGTAGCGGTTGGTTTCGTGGTGGTCAACGTGGTCATCGGCAACTTCATTGATCCCTATCTGATGGGTCGCACCCTGGGACTGTCGACGCTCGTGGTCTTTCTGTCGTTGGTTTTCTGGGGTTGGATGTGGGGGAGCATCGGGATGCTCCTGTCAGTTCCCCTGACCATGATCATCAAGATCCTTCTCGACAACACAGACGATCTGCAGTGGGTCGCTGTGTTACTCGACAGCAAGAAGGGCGCGGCGAGTCGTCTCGAAGCCGCCGAGGCGGCGGGCG
>JAOZUP010000019.1:7018-20495 GCA_029938595.1 Thermoanaerobaculales bacterium
TGCGCCGACCAACGGCCTCGATCTCGAAACCCGCTGCGGCGACGGTAGCCTCGGTGTCGCGATTGGGGTGGCAGCCCCCCCGAGATCAACGTCCAGGCGGGTTGGATGGCGTCCTGCCACCCGGCCATCGTCGGGTGGGTGCTGCGCACGTGCTCGAGAATGTAGAAAAGCGGGATCTGCTCGATACCACGCATGGGAAAGACACTCTACAATGGACGCCGCAAAAGGGGAGAACGATGAAAATTGCACGAATCCTCTGTGTCCTGGTGGCGATGACGGCCACGCTCGTCTTGGCTCAATCCGAATCCGAAATACCGACTCCCGAAAGCGTGCTTGGATTCGTACCGGGCACGGACCGCAAGCTGATGGACTACGAGCAGTTGGTGGGCTACATGGACAAGCTGGCCGCGGCCTCGTCGTCGGTGGAGCTGCTCGAGTTCGGAACCACTCCCTTGGGGCGGCCGATGTACGTGGCTTTCATCTCCTCGTCGGAGAATCTCGAGCGGCTGGACGAACTGCGCGAGATCAATCATCGTCTCGCCCTCGATCCCGCGATACCGGCGGATGAGTTAGCCGGCCTGATCAGGGATGGGAGGGTGTTCGTGATGGAGACCCTGTCCATGCACTCGGGCGAGGTGGCGCCGAGCCAGACCCTTCCGATCTTCGCGCACCGAATGGCCACGACCGAGGACCCGGAGATTGTGACCCAGCTCGACGACGTGGTGCTGATGATGGTCCTTTGCCACAACCCCGACGGCATGGACATGGTGGTCGAGCATTACCGCGAATACCTGGGAACCAAGTACGAGGGATCGTCGCTGCCGCGGGTGTACCACAAGTATGTCGGCCACGACAACAACCGCGACTTCGTTGCCCTCACCCAGGAAGACACGCGCGCGATCTCCGCGCTCTACAGCACCGAGTGGTACCCGCAGGTGATGATCGAGAAGCATCAGATGGGATCGACCGGGCCTCGGTACTTCGTGCCGCCGAACCACGATCCGATCGCTCAGAACGTCGACGAGGGCCTGTGGAACTGGAAGGCGGTGTTCGGCAGCAATCTGTCTCGCGACATGAGCGCGGACGGACTTAAGGGTGTGGCCAGCCACTGGCTCTTCGACGACTACTGGCCCGGCTCGACCGAGACGTCGTTGTATAAGAACATGATTTCCTTCCTCACCGAGGCGGCAAGCTGCAAGGTGGCGACGCCGGTTCGAGTCGAACCGACCGAGCTGCGGGTGCGGGGAAAGGGCCTCGCCGAGTACAAGAAGGGCGTCAACATGCCCGACCCGTGGCCCGGCGGCAGGTGGAGCCTGGCGGACATCGTCTCCTACGAGCTGTCGTCGATGTCGTCGATTCTCGCCACCGCCTCCCGCCACCGCGGAGAGATCCTAGAGTTTCGCAACACGCTCTGCCGCAAAGAGGTGGAGAAGGGACGCACCGAGGCGCCGTATTACTTTGTCCTCCCTCGCGAACAAAGAGACCCAGGGGAGCTCGCGGCGCTGGTGCTCCTTCTGCAGCGGCACGGGGTGGAGGTGGATCGCCTCACCGCTGACGCGGTTGTCGGCGACCTGCATCTGAGCGCCGGCGACCTCGTCGTGCCTCTGAGCCAGCCCTACCGCGCCTTTGTCAAGGAGGTGATGGAGACCCAGGAGTATCCGGAGCGCCACTACGTTCCCGGGGGCGATGTGATCCGCCCCTACGACATCACGAGTTGGTCGCTGCCGCTGCACATGGGCGTGCGCTCGATCCAGGTGGGCACCCGTTCGGAGGCGCTCGAGGCGCTGCTCGAGACGGTGCCGGCGAATGCCTTCGCGGTCGATGTGAAACTGCCGGACGAGCTGTGGGCGGTTGCTTACCCGTCGACTGCCAACGCGTCGTACAAGGCGGTCTTCGCCGCTCTCGCATCCGGGCTCGAGGTTGGACGGCTGGCTCACCCGTTCGGCCCCGAGGGTCAGCAGTTGCCTGCCGGCAGCTTTGTCATCCTTGCCGGGGGTGCGCCGAACGACGCCCTTAGATCGATCGTCAACCAGATTTCGCTTCCACCGATTGTGCTGGCTGAGGAGATCACAGTGGCCCGCCAGCCCATCCGAAATCCTCGGGTCGCCCTGGTCGAGACCTACTTCCACGACATGGATGCCGGGTGGACCCGGTATCTCTTCGATACCTACGGAATCTCTTATAGCCTGCTCCACCCCGAGGATTTCGACAGCACCGACCTCGGAGGCGACTTCGACGTCATCGTCTTTCCGGCCGCGAGCAAGGACGTGCTGACAAAGGGCAAGTACAAGCGTGGCGATCGCTACGTTGTCAGCAGCTACCCACCCGAGTTCCGCAAGCCGATCTCGAAGGAGGGGCTGGGCAAGCTGACGAAATTCATCGAGGGCGGTGGAATCGTGATCTCATGGGGCGGATCCACGGGCCTCTTCACCGAAGGTCTCGCGCCCGCGTCGGGCGAGAAGGATGGGGAAACGGTCGAGTTGCCGGTGCGCGACGTGACCAAGAGCCTGAAAGAGGTCTCGGTTCCGGGGGCCTTCCTTGCCGTCGATTTTATTGCCGACGATCCGCTCACATGGGGAATGTCCGAGCGAGGCGGCGCATTCTCCCGCGGTTCGCCGGTATTCGCCACATCAATCCCGAGCCTCGACACGGATCGCCGGGTGATCGCCGTGTATCCAGAGCGGGATCTCCTCCTCAGCGGCTACCTCGAGGGTGAGGAGGAGCTCCAGGCAAAACCGGCCATGGTCTGGGTTCGGGCAGGCAAGGGACAGCTCGTGCTCTTCGGCTTCCGGCCCCAATTCCGCGGCTCGACGCCGGCGACCTTCAAGCTGGTCTTCAATGCCATCCTGCTTCTGCCGCTGGGGGACGCCGGCTAAAACTGTTGAGCAAGATCCGCGTAGGAGATGTGAACGGTGGTTCGGATTCATCCGCCATCTCCCGGAGGACCCGATAGTGGTTGATGGTTCGGTTCGAAGATGAAGGGGAAAGCACTTGCATTTCTCCTACTGAGCATCATCGCGATCCCGTCGGCAGCCGAGGAGTCAGGCAGCGCGGACGATCCCCACAGAGTTACACGCGCGACCTCGGAGATTATTGTCGATGGCGCGATCGACGAGCCCGCGTGGGACGATGCCCTCTCCCTCGAACTCGAGTACGAGGTGCAGCCGGGTGAGAACATCGAGCCCCCCGTGCGAACCGTCGTGCTCATCACGTACGATGAACACCGGGTGCTGGTGGCGTTTCAGGCCTTCGACCCGGAACCCAGTCGGATCCGCGCCCGTTTTCGCGACCGCGACCACGCATGGCAGGACGACTGGGTGGGAATCGTCCTCGATACCTTTAACGACGAGCGCCGCGCCTACGAGTTCGTGTCCAACCCGCTCGGGGTTCAAACCGACGCTATCAACGACAACGTCAACAACCGTTACGACATCGCGTGGGACGCGATCTGGGAGTCGGCTGGGCGCCTGACGGACTTCGGGTACGAGGTGGAGATCGGAATCCCTTTCAACCAGCTCCGATTCCAGAATATCGACGGACCACAGGTCTGGGGGGTCGACGCGGTCCGCTCCTACCCACGGGTGGAGCGCCACCACATCGGTCTCTTCCCCCGCGAGCGCGGCGCCAACAGCTATCTCGCCCAGGAGGAGAAGATGGTCGGTTTCGAGGGCGCGTCCGGCGGACGCAACCTCGAGCTGGTACCGACCCTGACAGGTACCGCAACCCAGCAACGGCCGGATTTCCCGGATTCGATGGAGGTCGAAAACGACAGGGACGCGGAGCTCGGGATCACCGGCACCTGGGGCGTGACCTCGAATATCACCCTCACTGGCGCGATCAACCCCGATTTCTCGCAGGTCGAGGCCGATGCGGTCCAGCTTGCCATCAACACACGCTTCGCCCTCTTTTTCCCGGAAAAGCGGCCGTTTTTTCTCGAGAGCGCGGACTACTTCGACTCCGGGCTGAACTTGCTCTATACGAGGATGATCGCCGACCCGTCGGCGGCGCTTAAGCTCACCGGCAAGTTCGGCCGCCACACCATCGGCCTCTTCACGGCACGAGATGAGGTCACCAACGTCATCGTGCCCGGGCCACAGGGCTCTTCGGGGGCCTCATTCGATACCCCCAACACCTCGACCGTCGGCCGATACCGATTTAACCTCGGGACCGATTCGACCATCGGTGCGGTGTTCACAGACCGGGAGGGTTCCGACGGCTATTTTAACCGGGTCGTGAGCGCGGATGGGGTCTTCCGGCCGACCGACGCCGACAAGTTCACTGTCGACGGGGCGCTGTCGCGAACGCGTTACTCGCAGGCGATGCAGGAAGAGCTCGAGGTTGGATCGGAAACGATCTCCGGCCATGCCCTCAACCTGGAGTACGTTCGCACAAAACGGAAGTACTTCATCTTCGCCGAATACGCGGACCTTGGCGACGACTTCCGCGCCGACCTCGGTTTCATTCCCCAGGTCGGTTATCGCAAGCTCAGGGGCGGCGCCGGCTACCTCTGGTGGGGCGACGAAGGGGATTTCTACAACCGGCTCGAGGTGGGCAGCGTGATGGAACGTTCCGAGGAGCAGGACGGCGAACTTCTCGAACAACAAGGCGAGCTGTGGTTCGACTTTGCCGGTCCGCGCGAGTCGCTCTTTCATGTCGAGCTCGGCACCCGGGACATCGTGTTCGACGGCGTCCGCTTCGACGACCTCTTCGTCCCGGTTCTATTCGTTCGGGTTCGCCCCTCATCAAAGCTTCTCGTCCGTGTTTTCGCGGTCGGGGGCGATTGGATCGACTTCGACAACGTACAGCCGGCGGACCGCACCGAGGCAAGCACACTCATTGGGCTCGACCTCGGCCGCCATCTCCTGCTCGAGCTCATTTACACCTACTCCGCGCTCGATGTCGAAGGTGGGCGGCTCTTCGAGGCCAACGTTCCGGAGATGAAGGCCGTGTGGCAGTTCAATACTCGTACCTTTGTGCGCGCGATTTTCCAGTACACCGACATCACCCGCAACCCCGATTTGTACGACTCCGAGGTGGATGCGCTAAGTCGTGATCTCTTTGTCCAGTTCCTCTTCTCGTACAAGGTCAACCCGCGGACCGTCTTCTTCCTCGGTTATAGCGAAAGCGGTTACGAGACCCAGGACTTCAGCCTCACCACGACCGATCGCACCCTCTTTTTGAAGCTCGGCTACTCGTGGATCTGGTGAGGAGATCGTTCGAAAGTTAAAACGTTGAGCGTTAGAACGTTCACGGCCCACTCCCTCGGACCCAGGGTTCAGGGAGGGAAAGGTGGGTGGTTAACGTTTAACGTTCAAACGTGTAACGTTCTAACGTTCAGGGGCGTTCTGGAGTCCGGATCTGTAGGCAGACGAAGAAGCCTATTACCGCGAAGGTGCCGGCAAGGATGAAGACCCACTGGAATCCGTAAGCCTCCCAGATGTAGCCCGAGAGGATGGGCAGGGTCATCGCGACCGCGTGGTCGATGGTGATACCCATCGAGATAGTGGGAGTGATGTCGGCGGGATCGTCGGCGATTTTCTTGAGATAGGTGGTGCGGGCGATACGCAGGGCAAAGAGGGTGATGTCCAAGATATAGGCGGCGTAGAGGGCAAAGAGCACCGCCCTTCCGGAGAGGAGGTCACCCGCGAAGGCGTAGGTCAGGCAAACTCCCAGGAGCAGGAACTCATCGACGGCGAGCACCGTCCGTTCGCCGAGCCAGTCGATGACCTCGCCCAACAGGGGACGCATGATGACTCCAAGGGTGGCCGCGATGAAATAGAGGAGAGCCATGGTGCTCACCGGTACTCCGTGGATTTCGACCAGCACCCAGGCGCCGAATACCAGGAAGATCTGCTTGCGGACGCCGAAGAGAGCGGAGATGGCATAGAAGAGACCGTATTTCTTTTTGAACACCAACCGCCGCGAACGGGCGTCTCCTCGGCCCACCCTGAGACGGGCATACAGGACACCGGCGATGAGGGCGCAGCCGGCGGCGATCAAATAGAAAAGAGAGAATCGGTCGCCGAAGGTTCGCGCGAGGATGAAGACCGAGCCGACCCCGAGAATGGTACCCAGGTTGCGGGCCCCGCCGAACTGTCCGAGGCGCCTCCCCTCCTTGCCGTCGGCAGCGAGCTTGAGCCCGATGGGACCTTCGACCGCGAAGATGATGTGGTCGCCGGCCGACCAGATGATGATGAAGATCACGAGGGCCGCGTGCGTGGGTGCGAGGTAGCCGAGGCCGAGTGCGCCGACGGCGGTCAGGAGCATCGCCACAGCCGCCATCTGGGTCTCGCGGAAGACGGTCAGCATCGCCCCGGTGATGAACATGATCAGGAAGCCGGGAAGCTCCCGCGGAAGCTCGAGCCAGCCACGGGCTACAGCATCGAGCTGGTGGACCTCTGCAAGATAGTTGTTCAGGGTGGCCACGAAGATGCCCGAAGCGGCCCCAAAGAAGAGGGTCGCGAGGAGGGCGCGTTTGAGATCCGTGCGACTCATTGAGGTCAGATCATACGCGTATACTTTCGGTTGTCGATTCGGAGGGATTCATGTCACAACGCACAGCTCTTTTGGGGATCATCCTGGGTATGGTGTTTTCGGCGGCCATTCCGGCTGCTGCGGCCGAGGAGGATGCGGTTCCGAGGGTGGTCGTTCGTGAGTGGCGGCTTCTCGGCCCGGTGCTCGAACCCCTGCCGGTCTTTGCCCGCGAGGAGGATGATGAAGATGCTTTGAAGGCTCTGCTCGGGGCACGCCCCCTGCCCCCCGAGTCCGACCGTCTGTCATCGGGCGAGAAGCTTGAGTGGTTGGGCCACGAGGTCTCCTGGCGGCCGGGTGAGCTTGGTGCGGACGGCGCAGCCGTGTTGTCGGTGCCCGAAAGCGTTGACGGGAGGCGGGCTGCCGTTGCCTGGTTCTCCACGCGGTTGCACACCGAACGATTTGTGACTGTAGCCCTCGAGGTCGAGTCGGAACATCCTTGCGAGGCGATCATCGACGGTAAGACAGTGGGGGAGGACGATACCAACCTCACGCTCGACCCGGGTAGTCACCGGCTCGTCATCGTGACCGTGTACGACCCCGATATCGAGGCGCCGTGGGCGGTGACCGTGGGTCTCCAGGGCGAAGAGGTTCAGGTGGTGGGGATATCCACCAATAGCGAACGCGATCTTGGAATTCTGGACATTCTGGATCAAACCACGGTGACCGAACTCGAGCTGTCGCCGGAGGGGGATCGGGTGGTCCTGACACTGGCGCGCGTTCGTCCGGGTACGGACGATCGCGACACGTGGGTCGAGTTACGCTCGACCGATGACGGCCGCCTGTTGAACACCTGGCGCGGGTCGCCGGAAATGAGTCAGGTCGAGTTCGCGCCCAACGGCAACCGCATTTCCTACGTGACCCGCAACCCGAAGGAGAAGACCTCGAGCCTGTGGATCACCGACCTCGAAGCAGGTTCGACAACGGCGGTGGCGGAGGCCATTGAGAACTGGGGCGGCTACCTGTGGTCGCCCTCCGGCGAGATTATCGTCTACTCGGTTACCAAAAAACCCGAGGAGGACGAACGCGGCATCAAGCGCCTGCGCGGATTGCTGGATCGCATGAAGGACCACCGGGACATCAGCTCCCTGTACCTCGTGAGCGTGGCTGACGGCGTGCCGAGGCGGCTGACGACCGGTCCCGTGAGTGCGAGCGCCGAGGCATTCTCTCCCGACGGGGCGCGTCTCCTGGTCAGCCGGGAGGTGGAGGATTTTTCACAGAGACCCTACTCACGTACCGAGCTGTGGGAGTTGGATCTATTCGAAGGCGGGGCGACCAAGCTGCGCGATTTCTGGTGGCTCAACGATGTCGAGTATGCGCCGAACGGCCGACGACTGCTTGTTCGTGCCGGGCCGAGTGAGTTTGGTAATGCCGGCATCGCGGTAGGCGTCGGCGAACCGGTGAACGACTACGATGGGCAGCTCTTCATCTGGGACCCCGAATCGGAGGTGGTCGAAGCGGTCACCCGGGAATTCCATCCAGCGGTTCTGAACGCGGTGTGGAGCCGTCACGACGGCACGGTCTACATGCTCACCGTTGACGGCGACGAACAGAATATCTACCGATATCACCCCGAGACAAAGGAATTTGATCGGCTGGGGACCGGCATCGAGAGCGTCGGCTCGTTTGATGTTGCCCGGGGGGCAGCGACTGTTGTAGCCGCCGGAACATCTGTGTGGAGTCCGCAACGGGTCGTGGCCCTCGATGAGCTGACGGCATCCCCACGCCCGCTTTTTGAACCCGCGGCGGAGCGATTTCGGACCGTTCGCCGCGGTGCAGTAGAGCCCTGGAACTTCACCGCCTCGGACGGGCGCATGGTCGCCGGACGGGTGTACCTGCCGGTCGGGTTCGATGCGAAGATGCGGTACCCCGCCATCGTGAACTACTACGGCGGCACCTCGCCCATTGATCGCAGTTTTGGCGGACGATACCCGGCCGAGTGGTGGGCAGCCAACGGCTACGTGGTGTACGTCCTGAATCCGACAGGGGCTTACGGATGGGGACAGGCGGATTCCACGGTCCACGTCAACGACTGGGGTGAGGTCACGAGCCGTCAGATCATCGATGCGACGACGGCGTTCCTCCGCAGCCACCCTTACGTCGATCCCGAGCGGGTGGGCTGCATCGGCGCCTCCTATGGCGGATTTATGACCATGAAGCTGGTAACCGAAACCGATATCTTTGCTGCCGCGGTCGCCCACGCTGGAATCTCCGCGCTCTCGTCGTACTGGGGAGAAGGGTACTGGGGCTACAGCTACGGCGCGGTTGCGAACGCCGACACCTTCCCGTGGAACAGGAAGGACATCTTTGTCGAGAGGAGTCCGCTCTTCAACGCCGACAAGGTGACTACACCGGTGCTCCTGACCCACGGCGATGACGATCCCAACGTCCCACCGGGAGAGAGCGACCAGTTCTACGCCGCCCTCAAGCTCCTCGGAACCCCCGTTGAGTACCTGCGGGTGGCAGGCTTGGGTCACCTGATCATGGAGCACGACAAGAGAGAGCTGTGGTCTCGAAGCATCGTCGCCTGGTTCGACCGATGGCTGAAGGACCAGCCGGAGTGGTGGGAAGCTCTCTACCCGGCGGACTGACGGAAGAAGATCCATCGGTTTCGCGTTGCCCTGAGTGGAGAGGGGAGGTAACCTCCATTCAATGCTTCGGTTCCTCGGTCTTCTATGTGCAGTCGGAGTGGCGGTTGGCTCGCTGCTCGCGCAGGAACCGGCGCCGCCTCAAATCCTGTTCATTGCGGAAAACGAATTTGGCAAGGTGTGGGCCAACACAAGCCTGACCCTGCAGCGGAAGAACGAATCCTACCTGCCGATTGTCGTGGCGGTGGAAAATAAGGGCGTGAAGCCGATTTCCCTCGACCGCAGCAGCATATGGCTCACCGATCTCGACGGGATCGTGTATGTGATGCCGACGGTCAAGGAACAGCGGAAGAACTACAGCAGGACCGTGATCGATTATCGAATGGTTTCGTACGCCGGGATTCCGTGGGAAGGGTGGCGATGGAATAGAAGGTTGGAGCCGGCCAACTTCTTCCCCAACCTGCGAGCGAGTTCGGGAAACACCACTAAGGACCGAATGACCCTTCGCCAAAGACACGCGATAGTCGACCTGCTCTACTTTGAACGACCGCGCGACCTGAACCGGCCGTTCTTCCTCGAGATCCATCCCGAGAAAGGGTGGGAGATTCCCATCCGTCTTCGCATCGTCCTCAACTGAAAAGAGGGTTGGCGGAGGATCACACGGTAGCCGTTAGGGCGAGCATGTGATAGATTTCACCAGCTCGGCGGGATCCGCCGGAGATTCAATCAGGAGTGACTCATGGCCCGTGTGGAACCATTCAAAGCCTGGCGTCCGCGAGCGGATATCTGCGCCGAGGTTGCGAGCCCCCCGTACGACGTGCTTTCGAGCGCCGAGGCCCGGGAGATGGCGGCGGACAACCCGCTGTCTTTTCTGCATGTCGTCAAGCCGGAGATCGACCTGAACTCCGGAGTGGATCTGTACTCCGATGAGGTCTACGCGAAGGGTGCCGAGAACCTGCAGCGCCTCAAGGATGACGGCGTCCTGTTTCACGAGGCGCTCCCGTCGCTCTATCTCTACCGGCAGCGCATGGGGGACCATGTGCAGACGGGTCTCGTTGCGGGCGCCAGCGTCGACGAGTACGAGGCCGGGCTCATAAAGAAGCATGAGAATACGCGGCGGGTCAAGGAAGACGACCGCACCCGCCACGTGGACGCGCTCAACGCCAACACCGGACCGGTTTTTCTGACCTACAAGGCACGATCCGAAATCGACGCGCTGGTCGAGCGACTCACGGCAGGAGAGCCGACGTACGACTTCACCGCGCCCGACGGCATCCAACACGTCGTGTGGGTCGTTGGCGATTCTGTCGACCGGGATGCGTTGGTGGAGGCCTTCGGCCGGGTTCCGGAACTCTACGTGGCCGACGGTCATCATCGCTCGGCGGCCGGCGCCAGGATTCGTGCCCTCCGTCGGAACGCCAACCCGAAGCACACCGGCCACGAACCCTACAACTTCTTCCTGTCGGTGATCTTCCCCGACGACCAGATGATGATTCTCGACTACAACCGGGTGGTGAAAGACCTGTTTGGGCTCGACCCGGAGGTTTTCCTGGAGGCACTGGGTAAGTCGTTTTCAATCGAGAAGGTCGCGGATGGCCGCCCGGACAAAGCCAGGACCTTCGGCATGTACCTTGGTGGCGATTGGTACCGCCTCCGCGCGAAAGAAGGAGGGTTCCCGACCGAAGACCCGATCGACGGCCTGGATGTAGCAATCCTGCAAAACAGTGTGCTGGCGCCACTGCTCGGCATCAATGACCCGCGCTCGGACGAGCGCATTGATTTCGTTGGCGGTATCCGAGGACTCGACGAGCTCGAGCGCAGGGTCGATTCCGGTGACTGGGCAGTTGCCTTCGCCCTCTATCCAACGGCAATCGACCAGCTCTTCGCGGTCGCCGACGTCGATTCGGTGATGCCGCCGAAATCGACTTGGTTCGAGCCGAAGCTCCGTTCCGGTCTCATCGTGAGGCCGCTCGACGATTGATGAAGAGAAGGACCTAAGATGAGCGATTCTTGCCGGCGATCTTCACCAAGCTCTTGCGCTCTGGCCACTTGCGAAAATGCTCCACATACCGAAGGGTATGCGTCCGCGTTTCGCAAGCACCAGAGCATCAAGAGCTTGGCACATCTCATCCGGCAGAACCGCTCATCCTAGGAGGGAGGGAAACATGAAGATTCTCATTTCGGACGCGTTTGACCCGTCGCTGCCGTCGAAGCTCGAAGCATTCGGCGAGGTGATAGACGACAAAGAGCGGCTGCCCGAGGTGGACGTTGTCCTCGTGCGATCGAAGACCAAGTGCACACGCGATTACATTGACCAGGCCAAGAACCTGCGCCTCATTATTCGTGGCGGCGTCGGGCTCGACAACATCGATGTCGAATACGCCCGATCGAAGGGGATCCAGGTCTTCAACACAGCGTCGGCATCGGCGGTCGCCGTGGCCGAGCTTGCCTTCGCTCTGATGATCTCCGTGCCGACCAGGATCGTAGAGGGGCACATCGGGATGACGCAGCGCGAATGGCTGAAAAAGCAGCTCAAGCGCACCGAGCTCATGGGCAAGACCCTGGGTCTCATAGGAGCCGGCAATATCGGCACCGAGCTGGCGCGGCGTGGCATCGGTTTTGGTATGCGTGTGATCGCATTCGACCCCCTGCTCAAGAGCCATGAGTGCGTCGATCTCGTGACCATCGACGAGCTGTTCGCCGAGTCGGACTACATCTCGCTGCACGTACCGCTGACCGACACCACCAAGGCCATGATCAACTCGGACACCATCGGGCAGATGAAGGACGGAGTCGTGATCCTCAACACTGCGCGCGGCGGCTGTGTCGACGAGGAAGACATGGCCGAGGCCTTGAAGTCCGGCAAGGTACGGGCATATGCAACCGACGTGTGGTACTCGGATCCGCCTGACCCCACATGCCCACTGTACGATGCGCCGAACGTCATCATGACCCCCCATATCGGTGCTTCCAGCAGCGAGAACATGTTACGCATCGGCGATGTCGTGGTCAGAATCCTCGAAGACTTCGACCAGCAGACCGCATAGGAGATCATATGACCCGCACTTGGAATTTCTACGCCGGACCCGCCACCCTGCCGCGACCCGCGCTCGAGCGCGCCAAGGCCGAGATCCCAGACTGGGAGAGCACCGGAATGTCGGTCATGGAGACCTCCCACCGCTCGCCGGAGTACGACGTCGTGCACCACGGGGCGATGGATCTGATGGCCGAGCTTCTCGGCCTCGACGACGACCACCAGGTCCTCTTTCTCCAGGGTGGCGCCTCGATGCAGTTTGCGATGCTCCCCATGAACTTCATCCCGAAGGGCGGCTCGGCCGACTACGTGAACACCGGGACCTGGTCGCAGAAAGCGTTCAAGGAGGCCAACATCATTGCCTCCGCCCGGTGGGCGGCATCGAGCGAGGAGGACGGATTCACGCGCATCCCGAAGCAGGACGAGTACAATCTCGATCCCGATGCGGCCTACGTTCACATCACCTCGAACAACACCATCAAGGGTACCCAGTTCCACGATTTCCCGGACACCGGGGCGGTGCCGCTGGTGGCCGACATGTCGTCGGACATTCTGTGGCGGCCCATCGACGCCAACCGCTTTCATCTCATCTATGCGGGGGCGCAGAAGAACATCGGACCGTCGGGCGTCACCATCGTGATCATTAAAAAGTCGTGGATCGAGCAGGCCAACGAAGGGCTCCCGACGATGCTCTCCTACGCTACCTACTCGGCCAAGGAATCGCTCTACAACACCCCTCCGACCTTTGCCATCTACATGGTTCGCAACGTGCTCGAGTGGGTGAAGGCGCAGGGTGGCCTGGCCGCGGTCGAACGCCAGAACCGTGCCAAGGGCGACCGGCTCTACGGCGTGATGGCCGCCAACCCGGGCTTTTACAGCTGCCCGGTGGACGAGGACAGCCGCTCGTACATGAACGTGGTCTTCCGGCTCCCATCAGAGAATCTGGAGGCACAGTTCGTGGCCGAGGCCAAGGCCGCCGGTATGGTGGGTCTCAAGGGGCACCGATCGGTCGGTGGCTGCCGCGCCTCGATTTACAACGCCATGCCGATCGAGGGAGTCGAGGTTCTCGCAGGTTTCATGGAAGAGTTCGCTCGCCGGAATGGATAGCCAGTACGCCCGGGTGTAGGGTCCGCGGCCGATTCCTCGATCGGTATCGCTATCGCAATCGCTATCGGTATCGAAACCTCGGACCAGTGGCGTTCATTTCGATAGAGATAGCGATCCCGATAGCGATAGCGATCCCGATAGCGATAGCGGTTGTCGGTTGAGGCATGCGCCCTGGACCCTTTACCCGAGCCCGCGGTAAGGTACGATGACCCCCGTG